>JACMRO010000085.1 GCA_014376425.1 Rubritepida sp. | reverse complement strand
TGGCCCGACAGCCGGATCTGCACCCGCTGCCCGAGAGCGTAGCAGACTGAGGAGACGCGTGGCTTTTGCGCGATGTCGGCCGCCTTGCCGGCGCGCCGGTCTGTGTGCAGCCGCACCGTGCGCGCGCCCGCATCGAAACCGCGCAGCACCAGCGTGCGCAGCCTGGGCGCGCCATCGGCGCCGACGCTGCCCAGCACCGGGGTGTGGAAGGGGTGGCGGCGGTCGGCCACGCCGCGCGCCAGCAAAGCGAACGCCGTTGCCCGTGTGGCTTCAAGGTCGCCGGCATGGGGCGGTCGGGGGCCGGCATGGCCCATCAGTAGAGCATCGCCTCGGCCAGCGCCCGACCGGAGATGAACGCCGCCTCGGCCCGGCCAGCCAGGCAGAAATCGCCGGCCAGCCCCAGGCCGCGACTGCCGTCCCAGACGCAGGGCTGACCCAGAGCCTGCTCGACCAGTGAGTAGCGCCAGCGCTGGGTGGCTTCCGCCAGCGGCAGCGGCGCGCCAAGCGCCTCGCGCAGCAGGGCCGCCACCGCGGCGGCCGGGTCTTCCAGATGGGCGCGCGACCAGGCGGGGGTGGCCTGGACGACCCAGCTTTCGGCCGCCTCGCGTCCCGGCTTGGACGCATCGCGCGCCGCCCAGCCGATCGGGCCGTCATTCGGCCGCAGGGTATCGGGCAGGTCCAGTCGTTCGGCAAAGACGGCCAGCCAGGTCCAGCAGGGCCCATAGACGACGCCGTCCAGCATCTGCGTCAGCTGGGGGGCATGCGGCGTCAGCAGCAGTGCGGCCTGGGGCGCGGGCGCGGTGATCGCCACTGCCTCGAACGGCCCGTCGACATCTGGCTCCATCTCGGGAAAGGGGGCCTGGGCGCGCACCAGCCCGGCCGGCAGATGATGCAACAGCCAGCCGCCCGCGGTGGGCTCCAGCGCGGTGACGTGGCGCCCCTGGGCGATGTCCAGCCCCTCGGCCATCGCGCGCGGCAGCGCGGACATGGCGGGGACGGGAACGAAGCGCTCGGCGTCCGGCCAGTGTTGCGCGCCGGTCTGTTCCAGCAGGGCGGCGAAGGCCGGGTCGCGGGCGGTGAAATACTGGGCACCGTGGTCCAGCCGCAGGGTCCGGTCGCCCACTTCCAGGCGTTTGGTGCCGATGCGGCCGCCCGGGGCGCGGCCCTTGTCGAACAACCGAACCTCGCGCCCCGCCTCGCGCAGGCGGGCGGCGCAGGCCAGTCCGGCCAGGCCGGCCCCGATGATGGCTATACTCATTCGGGCGAATTGGGCCCTGACGCGCCGGAGGGCAAGGGCGACGCGGCCGGTGGTTCATGCTCCATTCGGGCAATGCTGGTCTGCCAGGTCACCAATGTCGATTTCTCGCTGCGGCATTTCGTCTGGCCGCTGATGCGCGCGGCACGGGCGCGCGGGCATGAGGTGGTAGGGGTCTGCGCCGAAGGGCCATTGCTGGACGCGGTGCGGGCGGATGGGTTCGAGGTAGCCGGCCTGCCCTTCGCCCGCAGCCTGAACCCCCTGGCGCAGGCACGAGCCTATGGTGCTCTGCGTGACCTGTTCCGCGCCCGGCGCTTCGACCTGGTGCATGGCCATATGCCGATCTCCGGCCTGCTCGCCCGCGCCGCCGCCCGGGCCGCCGGGGTGCCGCGCATCGCCTATACCGGGCACGGCTTCCTGTTCAACCAGCCCGGCCCTGCGTGGCGGCGGCATCTCTCCCTGGCGCTGGAACGTGCGGCGGGGCGCATCACCGACATCTACCTGACCGTGAGTGAGGAGGAGGCGGTGGATGCCCGGCGGCTGGGCATCCACCCCGCGGCGGTGGGCATTGGCAATGGCCGCGACCCGGGGCTGTTCCGGCCCGACCCGGCGGCGCGGGCGCGGCTGCGGGCCGAACTGGGCGCGACCGGCTGCATCATCATGGGCACCGCCCGCCTGGTCCGCCACAAGGGCTGGCCCGAACTGCTCGCCGCCATGCGCGACGTGCCCGGCGCGACGCTGTGGGTGGTGGGCGAGCGGCTGACGTCGGACCATGGCGACACCATGCAGGCTGAATTCGCCGCAGCCACGGCCGCGCTGGGGCCGCGGCTGCGCATGCTGGGCTATCGCGACGATGTGGCGGAGTTGCTTGCGGCGGCCGACATCTTCTGCCTGCCGAGCCATTTTGAGGGGCTGCCGATGAGCATCATCGAGGCCATGCTGGCCGGCCTGCCGGTGGTGGCGACCGACATCCGCGGCCCGCGCGAACAGGTGGTGGATGGGCAGACCGGATTTCTGGTGCCCGCCGGCGCGGTGCCGCCGCTGGCCGCGGCCTTGGCCCGCCTGGCCGGCGACCCCGGGCTGCGGGCGCAGTTGGGCGAGGCAGGGCGGCAGCGCGCCCTGCAACGTTACGTTGAAGCGGATGTCTTGGCCCGCAACCTTGACCTGCTGGGGCTGTAGACGGCGGCGCTTCCCTTGAATCGGCCGGCCTTTGGGTGTTGAAGCCGGGGATGCCCGATATCCTGCCGATCCGCCGTGCCCTGCTTTCCGTCAGCGACAAGACGGGACTGGTGGAATTCGGCCGGTGGCTGGCCGGGCAGGGGGCGGAAATCCTGTCCACCGGGGGCACCGCCAGGGCGCTGCGGGAGGCTGGCGTGCCGGTGAAGGATGTGAGGGAGCACACCGGCTTTCCCGAAATCCTCGACGGCCGGGTGAAGACGCTGGTGCCGCAGGTGCATGGCGGGCTGCTTGGGCGGCGCGACGATCCGGCGCATCTGGCCGAGATGCTGGCGCATGCGATCGCGCCGATCGACCTGGTCGCGGTCAACCTCTACCCCTTCGAGGCGACGGTGCGGGCCGGCGCCGGCTTCGATGACTGCATCGAGAATATCGACATCGGCGGCCCGGCGATGATCCGCTCGGCCGCGAAGAATTTCGCGTCGGTGGTTGTCTGCACAGCGCCCGCGCAGATGGCGCAGGTGATGGCGGCGGGTGGCAGCACGGCAGCGATGCGGCGCGAGTTCCCCGCCGCCGCCTATGCCCGCACCGCCGCTTACGACGCTGCCATCGCAAGCTGGTTCGCGGGCCAGCTGGGCCAGGAATTTCCACCCCGGCTGGCCTTTGCTGGCACCCTCGCCCAGACGTTGCGCTACGGCGAGAACCCGCACCAGAAGGCGGGCTTCTACCTCGACGGCACGGCCCGGCCCGGCATCGCCACGGCGCGCCAGGTTCAGGGCAAGGAACTGTCCTACAACAACCTCAACGACACCGATGCGGCGTTCGAATGCGCTTCCGAGTTCGAGGCGCCGGCC
>JACMRO010000008.1 GCA_014376425.1 Rubritepida sp. | reverse complement strand
GATGCGGGGCGGGATGTGCGGGTGGCTGCAGTCGATAGCCCCGCCCCCGGGGGCGATGCCGGCTCGGCGCAGGTCGCCCATGGCGGCGATGCGGCCGGCGCGGACGCCGATGTCCAGGCGCTCGATGCCCCAGGGGAGAACGGCCAGGCCGTTGCGAAGGATCAGGTCGTAATGCATGGGGCGGCGCCTCAGATGTCCAGCACCACGTACCGCCCTTCCACGGCAACCGCAAAACGCTCGGCGGCTAGCACCTCGCCGCATTCCACCGTCGCCGGGAAGCGGCGCGTCTTCACTCTTCGCGGATCGAACACGCTCCGCCCCGTCCGGATGTCGAATTCCCACGCATGCCAGGGACAGCGCACGATCTCGCCGCGCCGGTCATAGCTGTATTCGCCCGGCGCCGCGCTGCACACATGCCCCATCACCTGGCCCGCGCTCAATGGCCCGCCCTGGTGCGGGCAGCGGTCTGCCAGGGCGAAGAATTCGCCGCCCAGGTTCCACACCACGATGCGCTTGCCGCCGGCCTCCACCACCAGTCGCCCGCCGGGCGCTATGGCATCCGCCGCCGCCACCACATGCTTCACCAGCCGTATACGGCGCGCGCATTGCCGCCATAGATCGCGGCCCGCTTCTGTGCCGGAATCCACGCCGGGATCGCCAGCCGCGGGTCGTCGAAATCCCAGTGCGGATAATCGCTCGCGTAGAGGATGCGGTCCCAGCCGATCCAATCCATCGTATCGGCCAGGTGTTCTGGCCGCTCGGGCTCCTCGATCGGCTGGGTGCTGACCCAGACGTGGTCACGGATGTATTCGCTGGGCAGGCGCTTCAGGTGCGGCACTTCGCCGCGCAGGCTGGGCCACAGCTTGTCCAGCCGCCAAGCCACCGATGGCAGCCAGGCGAAGCCGCATTCGATCAGCACGATCTTCAGCGTGGGAAAGCGCTCGAACACCCCCTCAACTACCATCGAGATCAGCAGGCTCTGGCAGGAGGTCGCGTGCTCGCTCACCTCCTCGATATAGAAGCTGGGCCACCCGCCATTGGTCATCGCCCAACCGGAATAGCCAAAGGCGTGGATGCCCACTGGCAGCCCCACCTCGGCCGCCGCCTCGAAGATCGGCCAGTATAGCGGGTTCCCCAGCGGGTGGGACGTCCGGCTCATCAGCAGAACCTGGGCAAAGCGCGGGTCGCCGGCGCGCTTGCGGATCTCGGCGGCGCTGGCCACCGGGTCTTCGTAGGGGACGACGATGGAGGCGCGCAGACGCGGCTCGGGCACCACCCATTCGGCGAGTTGCCACTCATTCACCGCATGCGCCATGGCGACGGAGAAGGGGTTGTTGGTGTCGCCCTGGCCAGAGGGCGCCAGCGGGTTCAGCAGGCCCACATCGATGCCGTAATGGTCGAGATGCTGCGCCTGCACGAAACCCAGATCCGAGGCCGGCGTGCCGCCCCCCGGCGCCCAGGAGTCGCGGCGCGATGCCAGCGGCTGCGACTTGGGGTAGGGCGTGCCGCGCACATAGCCATGCCGGGGGCGCAAGCCGTAAGTGTGCAGGCGCTCCCGCATCGCCGCACTCAGCCACGGGTCGAAGGCGTGGCGTGAGGCGGCGCGCGGGTGGATGTCCACGTCGCACAGGCCCAGCGTCGCAGCGGGGATGGCGGCGGCCGGCGCATTCGCGTGGGGGAGCATCATGTTCATGCGGAAACCCTCTCGGCCAGACGATACAGCGCGGCGGCGTTGCCCCGCAGGAATTTCTCCGGATCGACGCCCGGCGGAATCGCCGGCCCGCCTTCGTAATTCCAGTGCGGCCAGTCGCTGGCCCATAGCAGCATGTCGTCGCGGCCCAGATGCGCCAGCCAGCGGGCGCTCTCGGCGTCCGGCACGTCATAGGGCTGCGCGGTCAGCTTCACATGCCGCCGCACCGTCTCGGTTGGCGGCTCCGCCTGCCAGGGGATTTCGAAGCGCACGCCCTTCCAGGTCTTGGTCAGCCGCCATAGGAAGGCCGGCAGCCAGGAGACGCCGCTCTCCGCCAGCACCACGCGCAGGGTTGGGAATTGCACGAACACGCCCTCCGTGATCAGCGATGCCAGCGCGCTCTGGAACGCCTGCTGCTGCGCCGCGACATCCTCCATGTACCAGGACACCCAGCCCAGCGAGGTGGGCGGGTGGCGGTGCATGCTGCCGGCGTGCAGGCACAGCGGCAGGCCGTGCTTCTCCAGCGCGGCATAGACCGGCCAGTGGGTGCGGCGGCCATGCGGCAGCTCGCCCATCACCAGGCGCATGGCCTGGACGAAGCGCCGGTCTGGCGCCAGGCGCTCGATCTCGGCCACCGCATGGTCCGGCTCGTTGGGCAGCACGATGGAGGCGCGCAGCCGCGGCTCGACCGCTAGGTATTCCGCCGCCACCCAGTCGTTCAGCGCGGCCGTAAATGCGCGGTTCATGTCGGCGTTGAAGATCAGTTGCACCCCATAGAGCGGGTTCAGCACGCCGATCGCCGCCCCGGTTTCGTCCAGCCATCGCTGCATGGCGGGCAGGTCGCCCGGGTGCCAATCCGCCCGCATGCTGCGCGGCGCGCCGGGCGGGTAGGATTGGGTCTCGAAGCCCTCCAGCCCGCGCTGCGCGATGCTGTCGGCCCAGAACGGTTCGAGATGGGGGCGCAACGCGTCCAGCCCCGGCACGCGGGGATGCAGGTCGGCGTCCACGGCGCCAGCGAAGGGGCGCATCACATGTTGCAAAGGCTGAGCGTGCGGCCGGTGATCAGCGCCGCATAGGCGTCGCGCACTTTTGCCAGGCGCGGGTTCTCGCCATGCGCCTTGAAGGCGGCGTCGTCGGCATAGACCTCGACCAGCATGACGCGTGTGGTATCTGGCGCCCCCTTCCTCATCGGCTGCAACACGTCGAATTGCTGGCAGCCCGGCTCCTCTTCGCGGGTCAGCCGGGCGTGTTCGGCGATGATGGCGGTGAAGGCGGCGTGGTTGGCCGGTTCCATCTGGAACTCAACGATGATGCCGATGCGGGCGCCGATGGGCTGCATACTGGTTTCCTCTTCGCGTTTCATGGCAGGCTACGCGCAAGCCGCCCGGACGCAAGGGCGCTGGGAGAGAGCATGACCAAGATCGGCCGCCGCGCAATTCTGGGTGCTTCCGCCGCCCTGCCAGCCCTGGCGCAGCCCGTCAGCCGCCCGGGCCG
>JACMRO010000084.1 GCA_014376425.1 Rubritepida sp. | reverse complement strand
CCGCAGTAGGTCCTTGATCGCCATGGCATTGAGTTCGGGGTGCCGCGCGAGCACCTCGGTCTCATGCTTCTTGGCGCTCTCCAGCAGTTCGGTCACCACCGACTCGCCGCGCGGCGTCATCTGGATGCGAACCACCCGCCGGTCACGTGCGTCTGGCAACCGCTTGACCAGACCGTCCCGCACCATGCGGTCCAGCAGCTTGGTCATGGTCGGCTGCTGCAGCAGGCAGGATTCGGCCAGGCCGCTTACCGTCTCGCCCGGGCTGCCGGCCAGTGTGGCAAGGACCCGCCAGACCGGCACGGCCACGCCGGCTCGGCGCAACACGCTGTGGAACTCCGCCGAAACGAGGTGCGACGCCCGGGCCAGCAAATACAACAGATAGTCGTCTATGAAACGTGTCGAAGTCACAATCTGGTTCATAATTTCCTTCCCAAGCGCCACCGAAATGCTGGCGGCTACTCCACCCTACGCATGAAATCGATTGCAGTTTTACCGCAACTTTGCATGGGACGAAACAGCAGAGTGGTCAAAAGTTGGGTTCAATCGTAACCTGTGAGCTTGCTAAACGTCACGGAAGCCTGGCGGTTGATGGCAAATGAATTTCCACTGCATCATTGGGTGGGCGACACCGTGTTATCGGATCGAATGGAGCCCGCCTGGCTCGCGGCTTTTGCGGACGTGCTGGCGCTTTGCAAGGCCGCTCCTGGCGAGGCGACCTGCCTGCTGGCGGAAAGCCAGAGCCGCCCGGTCAACCTGGAGTTGGCCGAGCTGGCCTGCCTGCAGGCAGGGCTGCGCCCCTTTCGCTGCATCCTGCCCTCCCCGCCATCCGCCCTGCAGGTCCCCTTGCGTTCCACCGGCGCGACGCGCGCCCTGCAAGGCCACCCGGCTGCCCTGGCGGCGCTTCGGGCCTCCCCACTGGTGCTGGACCTGACCGTGGAGGGGTTGCTGCACGCAGCCGAGCTGCCCGAAATCCTGGCAGCCGGCAGCCGCGTCCTGGTGGTGAGCAACGAGCACCCGGAGGCGCTGGCCCGGCTGGTACCACGGCCAGGCGACGATGTGCCGGTGAAAGCGGCCGTGAAGCGCTGCCGTGCCGCCCGCCTCATGCGGGTGACCTCGGCCGCCGGCACCGACCTGCGGGTGGACATGACCGGCGCGGCCACCGCCGGCGTCTGGGGCTGGACCGACCGGCCAGGCACCATCGCGCATTGGCCGGGCGGCGTCGTCGTCAGCTTCCCGCGCGCTGGCACCGTGCACGGCCGCCTGGTGCTGCAGCCGGGCGACGTGAATCTGACCTTCAAGCGCTACCTGCAGTCGCGCGTCACGCTCACCCTGGAAGACGACCACATCACCGGGATCGAGGGTGAGGGAACCGATGCGATGCTGATGCGGCGCCATCTTGCGGCCTTCGACCGCAACGCCTTTGCCGTCAGCCATGTCGGCTGGGGGCTGAACCCGCGGGCGCGGTACGAAGCGCTGACGATGTACGACCAGCGCGACACCAACGGCACCGAGCTGCGCTGCGTCGCCGGCAACTTCCTGTTCTCGACCGGCGCCAATGAATTCGCCGGCCGCTACACCGAGGGGCATTTCGACATCCCCGTCTTCAACACCACCATCACGCTGGATGGTGAGATGGTGGTGCGCGAAGGCGTCGTGCTGTGACGGCTTTCCTGGAGTGGGGCGATGGCCCGCCCGTGGTGCTGCTGCACGGCATCGGCGGTGCCGCGGCGCTATGGGAAGCCACCGCGCGCGGCCTGGCTGGCCGGCGGGTACTGGCGTGGAATCAGCCGGGCTACGGCGGCACCCCGTTGATCGACCCGCTGACTTTTGCGGCGCTGGCCGACGCGCTGGCGGATGCGCTGCCCTCGCCGGCGGTCGATCTGGTCGGTCATTCGATGGGCGGGATGATCGCCATGGAGTTCGCCATACGCCATCCCTCGCGCTTGCGCCGGCTGGTGCTCTGCGCCACGACGCCGGGCTTCGGCGGCCGCGATCCGGCCTTCGCCGAGGCCTTCATGGCGGCGCGGCTGGGGCCGCTCGATGCCGGGCGCAGCATGGCCGAATGCGCCGCCGCCCTGGCGGGCGGCATGTGCGGCCCCGGCGCCGACCCGGGCGCCGAGCCCGCGCCCATCGCCGCCATGGCCGGAGTGCCGGCGGCGACCTACCGCGCCACCCTGGCCTGCCTGGCGACGTTCGACCGCCGCGCGGAGATCGCCGGCATCGCTGTTCCAACCCTGTGCCTGGCCGGCAGCGAGGACAGCGTGGCGCCGGCCCGCACCATGCAGCGCATGGCAGCGGCGATACCAGGCGCGCGGTTCGCCGTCATCGAGGGCGGCGGACACCTGCCGCACCTGGAGCGCCCTGCGGTTTTCCAGGCGGCCCTGCGCGACTTTCTCGCCGAACCGCGCGGCTAAGGAGCGGGGGTCCGCGCCGCACCCTCGGCCGGCATCCACGAATGCGGGTGTGGCGTAGCGTGGCGCATGCACTGGCCAGTGCCTGCGCCATGCAGCCATCGGCCAGGACCAGCCCGATATTCCCGCTGACATATGATTATTCATCTACTAAGCTGTTCGTCAAACGCAGCGAAAGCGACATGGATCAGCCGCTCCCCACCACGACCCCAGGCGCCCCCATCTTCGATCCGCGCGCTTTTCGCCTGACGCCCCTGGAGGCGCGGCTATCCGCCCGTGCCCAGGAATTCGGCGCCCGCGTGCTGGCGCCCCGCGCCGCGCATTGGGACCGCGGGGCCACCTTCCCCGCCGAGAATTACCGCGACATGCACGCGGAAGGCTGGCTGGGCATCTGCATTCCCACGGCCGACGGCGGGCTCGGCGCTGATTTCCGCGCCTATTGCCTGGCCGCCGCCGAATTCGGCCGGCATTGCGGTGCCACCGCGCTGACCTGGAACATGCATGTCTGCTCCACCCTGTGGACCGGCCTGCTGACTGACGAGCTGGAGATGGACGCGATCACCCGCGCCGCCCATCAGGCTCGCCGGTCCCTCCATTACCGGCGCATCCTGGAAGATGGCGCGATTTACTCGCAACCCTTCTCGGAGGGTGGTGCGGCCGCCGCCGGCGCCGCTGCCTTCAGCACCAACGCGCGGCGTGTGGAGGGCGGCTTCGTCGTCAACGGCCAGAAGATCTTTGCCAGCCTTTCGGGCCATGCCCAGCAATACGGCATCCTATGCACCGACATCACCGACGGCACGGCGTCCCGCCGCAACACGCTCTACCTGGCGGTGCCCGCGGATGCGGCGGGCGTGTCCGTTTCCGGCGAATGGGACCCGCTGGGGATGCGCGGCACCGTCTCGCGCAACCTGCTGTTCCGCGATGTGTTCGTGGCGGACGCCGCGGCGCTGATGCCGCCCGGGCTCTATGCCCAGGCCGCGATGCGCTGGCCGCACATGTTCCTCACCCTCAGCCCCACCTACATGGGGCTGGCGCAGGCCGCCTTCGATTTCACCGTGCTATACCTGCGCGGGGAGATGGCGGGGACGCCGCCGGTCAAGCGGCGGATCTACCCGACCAAGCAGGTTGCGGTGGCGGAGATGCGGGTCATGCTCGAACAGACCAAGGCGCTGTGGTTCCAGGCGATCTCGGAGGCGGGGCCCGATCCGTCGAAAGAATCGATGCTGCGGGCACTCGCGGCGCAGCACACGGTGATGGAGAACGCCAACGCCATCGCCACCCGCGCGGTGCGCACTTGCGGCGGCCAGGCCATGCTGAAGTCGCTGCCGCTCGAACGCATCTACCGCGACAGCCGCTGTGGTTCGCTGATGCTGCCCTGGACCGCGGAGCTGTGCATCGACCGCATGGGCCGCGACAGCCTGTATGAACGTGGCGAAACCGACGAATAGCGCCGATAAGTCGCCATGAGCGCAGAGATCATCCCGTTTCCGCAACGCCCACGCCCGCCCGCGCCCCAGGCTGCGGCCATCACATTGTGGTCCGCCTTCGAGGAGCGCGCCGCCCGCAACCCGCGCAAGCGCGCGGTGCGCGACGCCGATGGCTCGCTGACCTATGCCGAGCTGCTGGCGCTGGCCACGCAGCTCAGCCGCATCTTCCTGCGCGAGGCGGAACGCCAGCCCCGCCGTCGCAACATCGGCATGCTGGGCCAGAACAGCGCGGTGCACCTGGCCACCCTGCTGGCCTGCGCCCGCGCGGGCCTGGCCATGGTGCCCCTGAACTGGCGCCTGGCAGCCGAGGAATGGTGCTGGCAGGCGCGCGACGGTGGGGTGTGCGCCGTGGTCGAGGGCTTCGGCCATCGCATGCCCGAAGACTTCCTGTTGGCTGACGAGATCAGCGCCATCAGCCAGTCTTCCATCCGCCTGCTGCCGCGCGAGCCGCTGGCCGGGCCCGACCACGGCCGACCCGATGCGGTGGCGCTGATCGGCTACACCTCGGGCACGACCGGCCGGCCCAAGGGAGCGATGCTGACCCATAATGCGATGCTGGCGAATGCCCGGCACGGCCAGGCGCTGTTCGAGATCACCAGCGACGACCGGGTGCTGACCATGCTGCCGATGTTCCATGTGGGCGGGCTGAACATCCAGACCGTGCCGGCCCTGCTGGCGGGTGCCGAGATCGTCCTGCACCAGAAATTCGATGCCGAGAGCTTCTTCGACGCGCTGGTGCAGCACCGGCCAACGCTGACCCTGCTCGTCCCCGCGGTCATGCAGGCGCTGATTGCCCACCCCCGCTGGGCCGCCGCCGACCTGTCCTCGCTGCGCGCCGCCGGCGCCGGATCGTCGGTCGTGCCGCTGCGGTTGATCGAGGCGTTCCAGGCGCGTGGCGTGCCGATCCAGCAGGTCTATGGCAGCACCGAGACGGCCCCCATCGCCATCGCCCAGACGCGCGAGGAGGCCTGGGCCGCACCCGGCTCGATCGGGCGGCCAGTGGGCGCAAGCGAGGCCCGGCTGGGCGCCGATGGCGAAATCCAGCTGCGCGGCCCGCACATCATGACCGGCTACATGAACGACCCGGTGGCGACGGCTGAGAGCTTCGTCGATGGCTGGTCCCGCAGCGGCGACACCGGCCGCGTCGATGCCGATGGCCGCTGGTGGTTCCAGGACCGGCTGAAGCACATCATCGTGTCGGGTGGCGAAAACGTCTCCCCGGCGGAGGTGGAGCGGGTGCTGGGGGCGATGCCGGGGGTGGTGGAATGCGCCGTGATCGGGCGGCCGGACGCGCAATGGGGCGAGGTGCCGCTGGCGGTGGTGGTAGCCGGGCCGGGATTCGATGAGGCAGCCGCGCTGGCGGGGTTCAAGGGGCTGCTGGCGCGCTTCAAGCAGCCGCGCGCGGTGGTGCTGGTCGCGGCCCTGCCGCGCACAGTGATGGGTAAAGTTGATTTGACGGCGCTGCGTGCGATGGTGCTGCCGCCAGCGGTGTGAGGCCGTGGCCCGCCGGTACAGGGCAAAGGGCCACCGTTACACGGCAACGGCCCGCCGGCATGAGGTACCACCCCGCCACTTAAGGGACACCGGCCCGTTGTTGTATGGGTACAGGCCCGTCGTTAAAGGGGCGCCGGCCCCTCGTTACTGGGCAACCGTCCGCCGTTAAAGGGGCGCCGGCCCCTGGTTACTTGGTAGCAGCCCACCGTTACAGGGGTAACGGCCCGCTGACTCAGTGGCAACAGCCCGCCGTTACAGGAGCACTGGCTCGCCGTTGTAAGGGCAGCCGCCAAGCCGTAACATGGGTACTCGGTCGTCGTGACATGCCAACGAGTTCCGGTCGGCAGGGCCGTTCAGCGCTCGGCCGCACCCGCCCCCTGGTTATCCGGCACGCCCCAGCGTTTCCATCAGCTCGCGCCACTCGCGCTTCGACAAGCCGCTGCTGGCCTGCTCCACCGCCTCGCCGGCCAGCATTCGGCGCACCAGGCCAAGCATCTGCGCCGACAGCGTCACCGCACCCTGGCGATAGTCGGTGAAAGCCTCGAAGCTTAGCGGTACCCAAGCACGCACCGTCTCCAGCATCGCCTCGGCATAGGCGCGGATCTCGTATTGCGCGTGCGCGTCGGCCCGCAGGCTGAGGAAATGCAGCAGGTTGTGCAGGTCGGTCTTCCAGTACCACTGGGTGT
>JACMRO010000083.1 GCA_014376425.1 Rubritepida sp. | reverse complement strand
CCGAGAAGCTGGCCGAGCTGGCGCGCACCGCCGGCATGCCGGCAGTGGCATTGACCGATACGGCCAACCTTTTCGGCGCGCTGGAGTTCGCCCAGGCCTGCACCGCGCAGGGCGTGCAACCCATCATGGGCTGCCAGCTCTGGCTGGCGCGTTCCGCGACCGACCCGCGGCCCGAAGCCGCGCGGCTGCAGCCTGACGTGCTGGTCGCCCTGGCGATGGACGCAAGGGGTCTTGAGAACCTGCAGCAGCTCAGCTCCGCGGGCTACCTGGGCGAGGATTCTTCGGGCCGCCCGGCCATCGGGCTGGAAACGCTTGAGCGGCATTCCGCCGGTATCTTCCTGCTCACCGGCGGCACGCATGGCCCCATCGCGCGGCTGCTGGCCGAGGGGCGGCGGCCGCAGGCGGTGGCGCTGCTCACCCGCCTGGCCGATGCCTTCGAGGGCCGCATCGCCGCCGAGCTGCACCGCCATGGCACCGAGCGCGACGCCGCCACCGAACCTGGCCAGCTCGCATTGGCCGACGCCGCCGGCCTGCCCATCGTCGCCACCAACGACGTATATTTCGCCGCCGCCACGATGCATGAGGCGCATGACGCGCTGCTCTGCATCGCCGAGGGCCGCACCATGTCGGAGGCCGACCGTCGCCGCGTCACCGCCGATCACCACTTCAAGACGGCAGCGCAGATGCGCGCGCTTTTCGCCGATCTGCCTGACGCCTGCGACAATACGCTGGCCATCGCCCGCATGTGCGCGGTGATGGCGGAGACGAAGAAGCCCGTGCTGCCGCTCTGCCCCAAGGTGCGCCCGGGCATGACCGAGGCGCAGACGGTGGCCGAGATGGCGCGGCAAGGGCTGGAGGCACGTTTGGCGCGCCCGATCTTCGCCGAACGGCAGACCTATCTCGACCGGCTGGATTACGAGCTGGGCGTGATCGAGAGCATGGGCTTTTCGGGCTACTTCCTGATCGTCGCCGACTTCATCCAGTGGGCCAAGCAGAACGGCATTCCGGTCGGTCCCGGCCGCGGCTCGGGCGCGGGCTCCGTTGCCGCCTGGGCGCTGTCGATCACCGGTCTGGACCCGCTGCGCTGGGGGCTGCTGTTCGAGCGCTTCCTGAACCCCGAGCGGGTATCGATGCCCGATTTCGACATCGATTTCTGCCAGGAACGCCGTGGCGAGGTGATCGATTACGTCCGCCGCGAATACGGCGCCGATCACGTCGGCCAAATCATCACCTTCGGCAAGCTTCAGGCCAAGGCGGGGGTGCGCGATGTCGGCCGCGTGCTGGGCATGCCCTATGGCCAGGTCGACAAGATCGCCAACCTGATCCCGTTCAACCCGGCCAAGCCGGTCGGCCTGCGCGACGCAATCGCCGGTGAACCGCGGCTGCGCGAGCTGGCGGCGAATGACGAAAGCACCGCCCGCCTGCTCGACATCGCGCAGCAGGTCGAGGGGCTGTACCGCAACGCCTCGACCCACGCCGCCGGCGTGGTGATCGGCCGTGAGCCGCTGAACCAGATCGTGCCGCTCTACCGCGACCCGCGCAGCCCCGATTTGATCACACAATACTCGATGAAGTATGTCGAGCAGGCGAGCCTGGTGAAGTTCGACTTCCTGGGCCTCAAGACGCTGACCGTGTTGCAACGCGCGGTGGAGCTGCTGGCCGGGCAGGGCGTCACGATCGACCTGGCCGAGATCCCGCTCGATGACGCGAAGACCTACGCCATGCTGGCGCGCGGCGACGCGGCCGGGGTGTTCCAGTTCGAGGGCCAGGGCATGCGCGACTGCCTGCGCTCCATGCGGCCGGACCGGCTGGAGGATCTGATCGCCGCGGTGTCGCTCTACCGGCCGGGCCCGATGGCCAACATCCCCGATTACTGCGCCCGCAAGCACGGCAAACCTTGGGAGAGCCCGCACCCCTCGATCCACACCATCCTGGCCGAGACCTACGGCATCATGGTCTATCAGGAACAGGTGATGCAGATCGCCCAGGTGATGGCCGGCTTCTCGCTGGGCGGGGCTGACCTGCTGCGCCGCGCCATGGGCAAGAAGGATATGAAGGAGATGGAGCGGCAGCGCGCCGCGTTCGTGGACGGCGCGGTGGCCAACGCCGTGCCCGCCGCCACCGCGGGCGAGGTCTTCGACCTGATGCAGCGCTTTGCCGAATACGGCTTCAACAAGAGCCACGCCGCCGCCTACGCATTGGTGAGCTATCACACGGCCTGGCTGAAGGCGAACCACCCGGTGGCCTTCCTGGCCGCATCGATGACGCTGGATCTGGGCAACACCGACAAGCTGGCGCTGCACATGCAGGAAGCGTCGCGGGTGGGCATCAAGGTGCTTCCGCCCGACATCAACCGCTCGGCCGCAGAATTCACGGTGGAGGACGGGGCGATCCGTTTCGCGCTGGCGGCGATCAAGCGCGTGGGGCTCGACGCCATGCGCGGCCTGGTCCGGGCCCGCGACCGGCCTTTCGAATCCATCGCCGATTTCGCCGAGCGGGTGGACCCACGCCACGTCAACAAGATGCAGCTGGAGAACCTGGCAAAAGCCGGCGCCTTCGACGGATTGCACCGCTCCCGCGCCACGCTGGTTGCCGGCGCGGAGACGCTGTTGCGCCGGGCCCAGGCGACCGCCGAGGAGCGCGGCTCCAACCAGGTCAGCCTGTTCGGCGCGGTGGAGCAGGGGCCGCCCATGCTGCGCCTACCCGAGGTGCCCGAATGGCCGGTGCTGGACCGGCTGGGCTTCGAGGCGGAGGCGATCGGCTTCCACCTCAGCGCCCACCCGCTGGATGAATACCGCAAGGCGTTGAAGATACTGGGCGTCATTCCGAGCGCCTCCGTCGCCGATGCGGCGCGGGCCGGCACGCGGCGGGTGAAGCTCGCGGGGACTGTGACGTCGAAGAAGGAGCGCAACACCAAGACCGGCAGCCGCATGGCCTGGGTGTCGATGTCCGACCAGTCCGGCAGCTTCGAGGTGACGTGCTTTTCCGAGGTGCTGAACCGCTGCCGCGACCTGCTGGAGGATGGCCAGGCACTGGTCATCACCGCCGAGGCCAAGCTGGAGAACGACGCGCTGCGACTGACTGCGATGGAGGTCGAGAGCCTGGATCGCGCGGCGGCGGGTGTGGCGCTTGGCCTGCGGCTGGAGTTCGACACGGCCGATGCCATCGGCCACATACGCGCCGTGCTGGAACGCGACGGCCGTGGCCGCGGCCGCGTCCTGCTGGTGCCCCGGCTGGGTCAGGGGCAGGATATCGAGGTGGAACTTCCAGGTGGCTGGAATGTTTCGCCACGGATGATCCAGGCAATGAAGGTGTTGCCCGGCGTCCGTCACGCGGGGGATCTGTAGATGCGCAGGCGGCTGTTTCTGGGCTTGCCCATGGCCGCGCTGGCCCAGGGTACGCCGTTGCGCGTGGGCATCGGCGTGGGGCAGGTGGGCTCCGCCTTCTGGGCGGTGCCGGGGCCGCGCGGCGTGACCGTGGAGCTGGCGCGCGCGCTGGCCCAGGCCTGGGGCCGGCCGCTGGAGCTGGTGGCCTACAACGCCTCGGGCGAAGTGACGGAGGCCCTGGCGCGCGGCGAGGTGGACGTCGCCTTTATGCCGACCGACCCGGCGCGTGCCGCGCAGGTCGCCTTCGGCCCCGACTTCTACCTGTTCACCTCGACGCTGCTGCTGATGCCGGGCGTGGGCGACACCCCCGCGCGCATCGTCGGCGTGCGCAACACCACCACCATCCGTGCCGCCGAGCGCGCCTACCCGGCCGCGACGTTCACCGCCACCACAGGTATGGCCGACGCCATCGCGGCGCTGCGTGAGGGCCGTGCCGATGCCGTCGCCCTGGGGCGCGAGTCGCTGGACGCGCTGCTGCCCGAATTGCCGGGCGCACGCATTTTGGGCGGGCATTTCCACGCCTCGGGCACCGCCATCGCCGGGCCGCCTGGCCGGCCGGAGGCGCTGGCCGCCGCCACGGCATGGATGGAACAGGCCAAGACGGACGGCACCGTGCTGGCCGCCCTGCGCGCGCATGGCATCATGGGGCCGGTGGGGCCGCCGGGCTCCCGCACCGGGGCGCTTGGCGGCCCCCTGCCGGGGGCGCCGGGCGACCCCCTGCCGGGGGCGCCGGGCTGATGCAATCCACCCGCATTTTCGCGCTGGCCGCCGCCATGGCGCTGGCCGTCGGCTGCTTCCTGATCGTGAAGCCGTTCATCTCATCGCTGCTCTGGGCCGCCATCCTGGTCTTCTGCACTTGGCCGGTGTTCCTGATGCTGCGCACCCGTGCCCGCCTTTCGCGCACATGGGCGGCCATCGTGATGGTGGCGATCAGCTTCCTGGTGCTGGTGCTGCCCATCATCTGGGTCACGCCCACCTCGCGGTCCGAGATCGAGGCATTGCAGGGACGGCTGGAAGGGCTGCTCGCCGGCGGCCTGCCCGACATCACCCCGGCCCTGCGCGCCATCCCATTCCTGGGCGAAAGCGCGGTCGCCTGGTGGATCAGCATCGCCGGTGACAGCGGCGCGCTGATGGCCGTCATCCGCCCCTATGCCGGCACCATCGCGCAGACGGCGCTGGGCTTCCTGCTGTCCATCCTGTCGGGCGTGGCGGAGCTTCTGGTGGCGATCCTGCTGGCATTTTTCTTCTACCGCGATGGGCCGGCCATCGCCGAGCGCATCGAGGCGATGATGGAACGCCTGGCTGGCAGGGACCGTGCGCATCACCTGGTGCAGCTGACCGGCAACGTGACCCGTGGTGTGGTGTTCGGCCTGGTCGGTACCGCCATTGCCCAGGGGGTGATGATGTTCTTCGGCCTGTGGATCGCTAGCGTGCCGCAGGCGGGGCTGCTGGCAGTGGTGACGGGCGTGATCAGCGTTCTGCCGGTGGGCGCACCGCTGGTGTGGATCCCAGCCGCGCTGTGGCTGTTCAGCCAGGGCAGCATCGGTTGGGGGGCGTTCATGCTGGCCTATGGCGCGCTGGGTATCTCGTCGGTCGACAACATCATCCGGCCCTGGTTCATCTCCAAGGGCGCCGATCTGCCGCTGCTGCTGACATTGGTGGGGGCGCTGGGCGGGGTGTTCGCCTTCGGCCTGCTGGGGCTGTTTTTGGGGCCGGTTCTGCTGGCGGTGGGCTATTCCCTGGTCAAGGATTGGGCAGACCATGGCGTGGCGGGGCCGGCGGCCAACGCGCGCGCGGAATAGGCGGGCTTCCACCCGGCGGCGTGGCGTCATATGACCGCTGCGCAACACAGGAGACCGACATGAAGCGGAAGTGGTGGTTGGCCGCCTTGGCGGCTGTGTTGATGGTGTCGGCCGCGGGCGCCCGGACCGTGCGCTGGGCCGCCAGCGGTGACCCGAACACGATGGATCCGCACAGCCAGAATGTCGGTACCGTCACCATGGTGCTGCAGCAGATCTACGACCCGTTGATCGGCCGTACCCGCGAGCTGGGGCTGGAGCCGGCCCTGGCGACCGCCTGGACGCAGGTCGAGCCGACCCGGTGGCGCTTCACCTTGCGCCCGAACGTCCGTTTCCACGAGGGCGAGGCCTTCACCAGCGATGACGTCGTCTTCTCCATCACCCGCGCCCAGGCGCCGACCTCCAATTACGGCATTTTCGTCGACACCATCCTGCGCGTCGAGGCGGTGGACCCGATGACGGTGGACATCATCACCCGCGCGGTGGACCCCATCCTGCCCAACAAGATCGCCTCGATCTTCATGATGAGCCGCAGCTGGAGCGAGCGGAACGGCGCCGCCCGGCCGCAAAATACCCGCAACCGCGAGGAGTTGCACACCACCCGCAACGTAAACGGCACCGGCGCCTTCCGCCTGGCCAGCCGCGAGCCCGATGTGCGGACGGTGATGGCGCGGAACACTGGCTGGTGGGGCTGGGCCAGCCCAGGCTCGGGCAACGTGACCGAGATCGTGTTCCGGCCGATCACCTCGGACGCCACCCGCATCGCGGCGCTGCTGTCGAACGAGATCGACTTCGTGCTCGACCCGCCGTTGCAGGATCTGCAGCGGGTCCGCTCCGCCCCCGGGCTGCGGGTGCTGGAGGGGCCCGAGGTGCGCACCATCTTCCTGGCAATGGACACCTCGCGCGAGGAGCTGCTGCATTCCGACGTGCGTGGCCGCAACCCGTTCCGTGACCTGCGGGTGCGGCAGGCGCTCTACCACGCCATCGACATCGCCGCGATCCAGCGCATCACCATGCGCGGGCAGAGCGTGCCGACCGGAACCCTGTTCCCGGAGCAGGTGCAGGGCTTCGTTCGGGAGGAGGATGTGCGGCTGCCCTACGACCAGGCCCGCGCCCGCGCCCTGCTGGCCGAGGCTGGTTACCCGCAAGGCTTCGGCGTGACGCTGGACTGCCCGAACAACCGCTACATCAACGATGAACAGATCTGCCAGGCCATCGTGGCGATGTGGGCGCGGGTGGGCGTGCGGGCTACGTTGAAGTCGCAGCCGCTGGCGCCGTTCTTCGCGCAGATCCAGCGCGACGATACCTCTGTCTACCTGCTGGGCTGGGGCGTGCCGACGCTGGACGGGCTGTATTCCTTCCAGTCGCTGCTCGCCACGCGCAACGGCGCGCAGGGCGACGGCATCTGGAATTACGGCCGCTATTCCAACCCGGCGATGGATGCGCTGATCGAGCGGATGAAGACGCAGACCGGCGATGCGCGCGCCCAGGCGATGCGTGAGGCGCTGGCGCTCTACCGGGCGGACGTGCCGCATATTCCGCTGCACCACCAGATGATCCCCTGGGCGATGCGGTCGAACATCAGCATCCCGCACATGGCGAACAACCAGCCGTATTTCCGCTGGGCAACTGTTCAGTAGATGTTTGCCTTCATCGTCAGCCGCGTCCTCCAGGCCGTTCCGGTGATGCTGGTGGTCAGCTTCATCAGCTTCGCCATGTTCGCCTATGTCGGCGACCCTGTGAGCATCATGCTCGGCCAGGACTTCACCGAGGCACAGCGGGTTGAGCTCGTGACTTCCTTGGGGTTGGACAAGCCGTTCTTCGTGCAGTTCTGGACCTTCCTGCAGAATGCGGTGCAGGGGGAATTCGGGCTGTCCTATCGGCTCTCCCGGCCGGTGGCCGAACTGATCGGCGAACGTGCGCCGGCCACGTTGGAGCTGGCATTATGTGCCGCCATCGTCGCCATGGCGGTGGGCATTCCGATGGGCGTCTATACTGGGCTGTACCGCAATTCCAGGCTCAGCCGCTTCTTCCTGACCTTCAGCCTCATTGGCGTGTCGCTGCCCACCT
>JACMRO010000082.1 GCA_014376425.1 Rubritepida sp. | reverse complement strand
TCTTCCAGGCCACGCCGGGCGGGCCGCCGCCAGGAAAGGGCTGCACCAGCACCTGGCCCACCAGCCGCGCGGCATGGGGCTCCAGCGCCTGCGTGCGCGGCCCGGGCGGCCCAGGTCGCAGCAGCAGCGGCGCCGCCCGGCCGCCATCGGCCAGCATGGCGTACAACCCCATCATGTCGCGCAGCGTCACCCCCACCCCGCCCAGCGCCAGCGGCAGCGACGGGTCGGCGCCCGCCGGCAGCCTCGGCAACGCGCCCGCGGTCTTCAGCAGCCCGGCGAACCGCACCGGTCCCAGCTGCTGCAACAGCGCCACCGCGGGCAGGTTGAGCGACTGCCGCAGCGCATCCGCCACCGTCACCTGGCCCACGAAGCCACGGCTGTAGTTCTCCGGCGCGTAACCACCGAATCGGCGCGGCATGTCGGCGATCAATGTGCCCGGCGTAACGACCCCCTCCTGGAAGGCCAGGCCGTAGAGCAGCGGCTTGAGCGCGGAACCGGGCGAACGCACGGCGCGCGAAAGGTCCAGCGACCCAGCCCGCCCCTGCTCCAGCCAGGCGCCGCCCACCACGGCGCGCACCTCCCGCGGCGCCGCCTCGGCCAGCATGATGGCGATGGAGGCGCGCTCCGGCAGGCCGCGCAACGCGTCCGCCGCCAACCTCTCCAGCGCCCGTTGCAAGCCGCCATCGAGCGTGGTCGGCCCTTCACCCAGCTCGCGCGCCACATGGGGTGCGAGCCGGGGCATGGGTTGCCGCTGCACCGGAATCGGTGCGTCCAGGGCGAGCCGCGCATCGGCCGGGCTCTGCGCCGCTGCCGCGCGGGCCAGCAGCACCGCGTCCCGCGCCCGCCGGGCCGCCTGCGGGTGGCGGTCGGGCCGGCTGCGGGTGGGCTGCCGCGCCAGCGCCACCAGCAGCGCCGCCTCCGCCCCGTCCAGCTGCCGCGCCGGGCGGCCGAACCAGGCCAGCGCGCCGGCACGGATACCCTCCAGATTGCCGCCCTGCGGCGCCAGGGTCAGCCACATCGCCAGGATCTCGTCCTTGCTGAACCGGACTTCGAGCTGCAACGCGCGTGCCATCTCGATCAACTTGCTGCGCAGCGTGCGCGGCCGCGGCTGCAGCAGGCGCGCCACCTGCATGGTGATGGTCGAACCGCCGGACACCACGCGGCCCCGCCAGGCCCATTGCGCCGCTGCCCGGGCCATCGCCCAGGGGTCGATGCCGGGGTGCCAACGGAAGCGCCGGTCCTCCGCCGCCAGCAGCATGGCCACCAGGTGCGGCGGCACGTCGGCCACGGCGGGGTGCAGCCGCCACACACCGCCGGGCGCCGGCAACACTGCCAGGATGCGGCCATGCCGGTCGCCCACCACGCCGCCCAGGGCCCGGGCACGCGACAGATCCGGCGGCAACGCGGGGTCGAGCAGCAGCAGGCCGAGCAAGGCCGCGCCGAATGACAGCCAGATGACCCGCTTGCCCACGCCCCATCCTGCCCACACGCTCCTGATCTGGCAAAAGCCGCCCATCTGTGGTGCTGCGTTGCAACATCTGACAGCATCCAACCCTATTCTGCTGTCCCGGAGTCCAGATCATGGCGTCTCGCCGCACGGCCCTCTTCCTTCTGCTCCTGATGGCGACCGCGCGGGCCCAGCCCGGGCCGCAGGGACCGCCTGCCGTGGGCGTCCAGCCGGCCGAGCGTCGCCCGGTGACCGAAACCGCCGAATTCGTCGGGCGGATCGAGGCGGTAAGCCGGGTCGAAATCCGCGCCCGCGTCACCGGCTTCCTTGAGGCCCGGCTGTTTCAGGAGGGCGGCGAGGTGGCCGAGGGCGCG
>JACMRO010000081.1 GCA_014376425.1 Rubritepida sp. | reverse complement strand
TCCTCGTCGTCACCCACTCCCCCCAGGTCGCCGCGCGCGGGGCGGCGCATCTGCGGGTGCAGAAGCGCACCCGGGCGGGCCGGGCGGAAACCCTTGTCGAGCCGCTGGCCGGCGAACAACGCCGCGAGGAGGTGGCGCGGATGCTGGCAGGCGAAACCGTCACCGAGGCGGCGCGGGCAGCGGCGGATAGCCTGTTGGCGCCCTTGATATGAGGGGAGGACGTCAGGTGCGTTTGTTTGGCAAGGGAAGCTCTGGCGTCCGCTTGAAAAGCCAAACAGGCAAGTGGCAGGAAGAATTTTCTTTTTGTTACTCGGTTCACCTGATAACCCGAAATTTTTCGGGTTGGATGACTCTGAAGTTATCGGAGATTTGGTCGGCGAAGGTGCTCCACTTCTCGGGCACCTTGACGCGCAGGAAGGTCAGGATTTCGCTGACGAATGTGCTGAAGTTGGCGTGGCATCGGTTGTGGGTGACGTGCTTGTGCATAACGCCCCATAGTCGTTCGATGGGGTTGAGATGGGGGCAATAGGCCGGCACGAAGTGCAACTTGATGCGCTGCCCCCGCTCTGCCAGCCATTCTCGGACCCGCCTGGCATGGTGATATCTGGCGTTGTCGACATACAGATGGATCCGCCGGCCCAAATAGCGTTGTTCGATCGCCGAGAGCAGGCGGATCGTGCTGTCGGCATCGACGTGGAGCGCTTCGTGCATCAGCGTCCGCCCGGTCTCCAGGTCGATTGCGCCGTGGATGTTCAGCCCCTGCCGACCGCTGGTCTGGGCAATTGCGACGGGCACATGCTTCGGTGCCCAGCACCCCGTCGGCCGGGCGGCGTGCACGGGGTGCACCGCGTCGGCGAACAGCACCACCTCGTCGGCTGCGAGATTGTTCAGCCGATTCTCGTAAGCGGCTATGAATGCTTTCTGTTTCGGCACATCCAGGCGGCAGGCCAGCGGCGTCGGGCGGCGATGCTCGAACCCCAGGCGGTGCAGCAGCGCGATCACGCCCGAACGGCCCTGATAGGAAATGCCGCATTCCCGCTCAAGCCAGGCGCCGACCTCGCGCGTCGAACGCGGCAATGTCGCGGTGACCCAGGCGGCCAATTTCTCCTGCTGCGCCTCACTCAACTGGCAGGCGCTGCCCTCGTAGCCGAAGCGGGTAAGCCCGGCGATCCCGTCCTCCTGATACAGCCGGTGCCAGGTGCGGATCGTGTCGTCATCCAGCAGCAGAACCCTGGCCACCGCGCTGCAACTCAGCCCCTCATCGAGCAAAACCAGCGCGTTCGCCCGACGGGCATGCCGATGCGCCGCCGACCCGTCACGCGCCAGCGCGATCAGGGACCTGCGGGAAGCCTTGTCCAGAAAACCACCAGTGATCATTCAACAACAAGAATCCATCCAACAGCCGTTTCGCAACCAAAAAACGGATTCCCGATGAGTCGGGGTAGAGCATGCATCTGCTGGCGCATTTCCCGACGACTTTCACACGAACCAGGGCTGGGTCCTGATCGCTTTTCAGAATGCTTTCGCTCATCTGGCTCGGGGTGACGCGCCGGAGGATGCGCGGGTCGCTTGCGGCGCCGGGCGGCTGCACTCAGCGGGCCGCGACGCAGGTAGCCGCGGGGTGGTGCAGCACAATCGCACCGGTCGACTGCTCCGCGTGAGCTGGAGCTTCTCGCTCAGGTCGACGGCGACCCTTCCCGCGTCCAGCAGGTCCCCGTCCAGCAGGTCCCAGCCCGGCAGGTCCCAGCCCAGCTCGCGACCCGCGAGCTCC
>JACMRO010000080.1 GCA_014376425.1 Rubritepida sp. | reverse complement strand
CGCGGCGCCGGGCTGCTGCTCGGTCTCAAGCTGCGGCCCGAGATCAGCAACACCGACGCCCAGGCCGCGGCGGTGGCCGAGGGGCTGCTGACAGTGGCCGCCGGCATGAACGTCCTGCGCGTGGCCCCGCCGCTGAGCATCGGCGAGGCGGAGGTCGAGGCCGCGCTGGAGATGCTCGACCGCACCTGCCGCCGGCTGCGCCCCTCGCAGTCGCAGGCCGCCGCCAAGTGAGTGCGGCCCTGAAGCGCGTCGTGGGCGGGGTTCCAGCCAAACCGGGCGCCCCCCGGCACTTCATGGAACTGATGGATATCGGCGGCGCCGGTCTGCGCCACATGATCGATCTGGGTGCGAAGGCCAAACGCGGCGAAATCGCCGGCAAGCCGCTGGCCGGCAAGACGATCGCGCTGATCTTCGAAATCCCCAGTACCCGCACCCGTGTCAGCTTCGAGGTGGGCATTCGCCAGCTCGGCGGCGATCCGCTGGTGCTGACGACGCGTGACATGCAGCTGGGCCGTGGCGAAAGCCCGGCCGATACCGCGCGCGTGCTGTCCCGCTACGTCGACGCCATCATGCTGCGCACGATGGATGTGGCGAAGATCCGCGAACTGGCCGAACATTCGACCGTGCCGGTGATCAACGGCCTGACCAACATCAGCCACCCCTGCCAGCTGATGGCCGACATCATGACCTTCGAGGAGCATCGGGGCCCCATCGCGGGCCAGGTGGTGGCCTGGACCGGCGACGGCAACAACGTGGCGCAGAGCTTCATCCAGGCCGCCGCGCGCTTCAACTTCACCCTGCGGATCGCGACCCCACCCGAGCTGGCACCGCCGCGCGAATTGCTGGCCTGGGCCCGGGCCGAGGGCGCCCGGATCGAACTGACGGCCGACCCGCATGAGGCGGCCCGCGGCGCGCGCTGCCTGGTGACCGATACCTGGGTGTCGATGAATGACGATCAGGACCAGGCGAAGATCAACCGGCATAACCTGCTCCAGCCGTATCAGCTGAACCGCGCGCTGCTGAAAAGCGCCGCGCCGGATGCGATCGTCATGCACTGCCTGCCGGCGCATCGCGGCGAGGAGATTACCGACGAGGTGATGGACGGGCCGCAAAGCGTGGTGTTCGACGAGGCGGAGAACAGGCTGCACGCGCAGAAGGGTGTTCTGTTGTGGGCGCTGGGGCTGGCGTGACCTGTTCACCCTGACCACCGGCACCGACAACCAGCGAGCCGCGGTGCGCGGCTGGCTCGCAGGGCTCGATGCCGTGCAGCCCGACATTGCCGATCGCATTATCACCGCCTGGGTCACCACCTGGGCCAGCAGCGTCTGGCCTGAACTGGACGACGTCCCCTTCTCGGCATCTGCGCCCGGCTACCCGCTCGCCCGCCACGTCAACGAAGTCACCCGCGCCGGCCAGGTCCTGATGCCCCGCGCCGCCGAGGATTGGGGCGCGACGCTGGACCCCGAGATCATGCTGCCCATCCTCATCCTGCACGATGTGGACAAGCCGTTGCTGTCCGACCCACGGGGCAAGACCTCGCTGGCCAAACGCATGCCGCATGGCGTGGTGGGCGCGATGCTGCTGCGCGACCTCGGCTTCGACCAGCGCATCGTGGAGACGGTGGCGACACACGCGACCGACGCGCCCTTCCATGGCGACACGGCGGAGGCGCATGTGCTGCACTATGCCGACCTGTTCGCTGCCGACCACGCCCTGCGGGCGCAGGGTCTGGTGCCGTTCTACCGGCGTTGAGAAGGCCGCCGGGCGCCGGCCCGCGGTTGCAGAGGACGCGCGGCGGCGGCGCGCCCGCCCTGCGTCAGGTCAGGTCTTCCGCCAGGATCGTGATGGTCGCGTGATAGGCCACCTCACCATCCTCGTCATCGCGGTCGACGGTGCCGATGACTTCGGCCCCGGCAAGCAGCTCCACCGGCCCGTTACGGGTCTGCGCGGCGCGGATGATGATCTTGGGGCTGCCGAGCATTGTTCGGAGCTTGGCCTGGACGGCCTGGATTTCGGCGGGTTTCATCGCGCGGCAATAGCGGGGTCGGGCGGCCGGGGCAATTCCGGCCGCTGTTGCCGGAAACTTCTCCCCGCGTTCAACAGGCGTCGCGCCGCGCCGGGACTGGCCCGGATGCCGCCACCGGCGTAACCCGCCACCATGGCGCTCCCCCCGCAATTCCTGGACGAGCTGCGCGGCCGCACCCCGATGCACGCCCTGGTGTCGCGCAAGATCCGCCTGGCCAAGTCCGGCCGGCAATGGAAGGGCTGCTGCCCCTTCCATGGCGAAAAAACCCCCAGCTTCTATGTCTATGACGACGGCTTCCACTGCTTCGGCTGCGGCGCGCATGGCGATGCCATCACCTTCGTCATGCGGGCGGACGGCGCCAGCTTCATCGAGGCGGTGGAGCGGCTGGCGTCCGAGGCCGGGCTGGAAGTCCCCAAGCCCACCCCGGAAGTCGCGGCGCGGGAAGCCCGGGCGCGCGTCCTCCATGGCGTGCTGGCCCCCGCCGAGGCCCCCTTTGTCCGCAGGCTGCATTTGCCGGAAGGCCGGCCCGCCCTGGAATACCTGCGCGGCCGCGGCCTGACTGACGCCACGATCGCGGCCTTCGGCCTGGGCTGGTCCGGCGCCGGCCGCGGCGCCCTGGCGGCGGACCTGAAGGAGCAAGGCATCGAGCCTGCGCAGCTGCTGGAAGCCGGGCTGATGCAGGAACGCGAGCAAGGCCTGG
>JACMRO010000079.1 GCA_014376425.1 Rubritepida sp. | reverse complement strand
CGGGCGGCCAGTGCCTGGCCAAAGCCGTCACGGCTGCACCAGCGGCGCAGGGAGGCAGCGCAGTCGATCGACCGCACCGGCGACCCGTCGTGGAAGGTCAGCCCTTCGCGCAGCCGGATGCGCCAGATCAGGCCATCGGGAGAAACCTCATGCCCCTCCGCCATCTGCGGCTGCACCCGACCCTGAGCGTCAAGCGCGAAGAGCGTGTCATAGACGTAGTAGCCATGGTTCGAGGTGACGATGGCGGTCGACCACATCGGGTCGAGGCTGGTGAGGTTGGCCTGCGGCACGAAGCGCAAGGTGCGCGGGTCCTGCCGCTGGGCGCGCGCGGTGGCGGGCGCCAGGGCAGGGGCGCCCAGCAGGGCGGCAAGGAGTGGGCGGCGGGCTGGCATGATTGGACCTCGGGCTGAACGTGCGGAGCTTGGCACGCGCCATGCGATGGTTGCAAACGCCCGGCTTCAGTCCACCGTCACGCAAAAACCTGCAGGCGCGCTGGCGTCGGCCGGATCCTCGAGCGCCCGCCATACCCCGCCACGCAACACCTCGGCGGGGCGGAACGCGGCTTTGTAGGCCATCTTCCGCGACTGTGGGACCCAGTAGCCGAGATAGACATAGGGCAAGCCGGAACGCTGTGCCTCCTCCACCAGCCAAAGGATGGCAAGCGTCCCCAACCCCTGAAGCTCCGGCGCGTAGAAACTGTAGACGGCGGAGAGCCCGTCGCTCAGCCAATCCGTCAGGCAGGCGCCCAGCAGTGCCCCCCGGGAATCGCGGAACTCCACGACGCCGGTCGAAATCGGCGTGTCCTCGACCATGGCGCGGTAGTCGTAGAAGCCCATCGCCGCCATGTCGCCATCCTGGTGGCGCTCTCGCTGGTAACGCTGGAAAAGCGAGAACTGCTCGGCCGAGGCGCGGGCTGGCATGCGGCTGACGGTGACGCCGGCCAGCTGCCGCCGCAGTTTGCGATGGGTGCGGCTGGGCCGGAAGGTATCTGCCACGATGCGGATGGGGATGCAGCTGCGGCAGGCCGGGCAGACGGGGGAATAGGCAATGTTGTGGCTGCGGCGGAAGCCGGCGCGGCTCAGCCGGTCATGCAGCGACTCGGCGGTGGGCCCTGACA
This sequence comes from Rubritepida sp., assembly GCA_014376425.1. Taxonomy (GTDB): domain Bacteria; phylum Pseudomonadota; class Alphaproteobacteria; order Acetobacterales; family Acetobacteraceae; genus Rhodovarius. The sequence continues at coordinate 3,698 of JACMRO010000079.1, read as the reverse complement.
GTTCCGTCACGATCTTCCGCTCCGTCCGGCCAGGCAGGTACGGGCAGGGCAGTGGGGCCGTGGTGTAGAAGAATTGCGGCCGGCGGGTGCGGTGCATGGTCATATGTGTTGTGGCAACATCGCGGCAGCCGCGCGGGAAATCAAGCGGTGCCAGGAGAACCCGATGACCCAGCCGCCCATTCTTTTTCATAGCGAAGGCGCGGTCGCGCATATCACGCTTAACCGGCCGGACCGCCGCAATGCGATCGGCGGCGGTATGGGCGAGGCGCTTGACGCGGCACTGGCGGCGCTGTGCGACGACAAGGTGGCGCGGGTGGTGGTGCTGCGTGGGGCCGGTGGTCATTTCTGCGCCGGGCTGGACCTGACCGAGGTGGCCGGCGGCGGCACCGCGGAAGAAAGGCTGGCGGCGCAGCAGGCCCGCAACCTCGCGGTGGGCGCGCGCTTCGAGGCGATCAGCCGGCTGCCGCAGGTGGTGGTGGCGGCCATCGAGGGCGCGGCCCACGCCGGCGGGCTGGGCTTCGTCTGCGCCGCCGACATTGCCTTTGCCAGCGCGGAAGCCCGGTTTGCCGCACCCGAGGTGCGGCGTGGCCTGGTGCCGGCGCAGATCCTGCCCTGGCTTGTGCGCCGGATGGGCCGGGCTCAGGCCACCCGCATGGTGCTGGAAGGCCGCGTGCTTGATGCGAAAGAAGCGGCGCGCGTCGGCCTGCTGCACGGCCTGGCCGCCGACCGGGCAGCGCTGGATGCGATGGTGGCCGATTGCGTTGCCGCGGTGGCGCAGGGCGGCCCGCATGCTCTAGCCGAGACGAAGGCCTTGCTGGCCGCTCTCGGCCCGGTGGCGCCCCCGGGCTATGCTGAGGCGGGGGCCGCGAGCTTCGGCCGCATTGCGGCCGGCCCGGAAGCGATGGAAGGCATCGCCGCCTTCCGGGAGAAGCGGCAAGCCCGCTGGGTGCCGCAACCCTGAGAGTGGCTGCTCGTTACAAGACTGGTCAAACAAGGATTTTTGTCATGCGGTACACCATCTTCGCACTTCCCTTGATGCTGGCGGCCTGCGCCGGCACCCCGCCGCCAGTCGCCGCGCCGCGCCCGGTTGCGCCACAGGTAATGGCCCCCGCGCCGCCGGCGCCGGCTCCGGTCAACGCAGCCCCTGTAGGGCTGGACGGCCGCTGGATGGGCACCGCGCAATTGCTGCCAGGCCAGACCAGCAGCGATGGCGCCGCGTGCCGGCCGGCCCGAATTCCAGCGGCGATGTCGACCAACGGTGGTCGTGCCGCGCTGGCGCTAGGCCGCGGCACCCGGATGGAAGGCACCATCACGGCTGACGGGATGGTGACCTTCAGCGGGGATACGATGATGGCGCAGGGCACCTTCCAAGGCAGCGGTTTCCAGGGCGAGGCGACCCGGCAAGGCTGCAGCTATCGCCTGAACCTGACCCGCCGGGGTCGCTGAGCCAGATACGGCGGATGGTCCACGGGTGGCCCTTTGCGGGTCACCCCAAACCCGCGAAGCGTATAAAGGGTTCAGCACGCAAGCTTGCGGGTGCGCAAGCATAGCCGTTTAGGCTTTGTTTGGTTGATCGCGGGCATCGAAAGGGTTGAGCCGGACGCTGCGGCCGGTAAGTACCCCGCGACATTCAACACCCGGCGCTGGGGGAAACGAAGCGTCCGGCGCGTAGGGACAATTCGTGATCGAGAGACCAGTCCGGAGGCTGAGTTGCTGCCATCAATTGGACGGCTGGCGCGCCCATGGCCCAGGCTGGCTAGAAACCGCTCGCCCATTACTGGAATTTATACCCTTGCCGAAAAATGGGAACATTTCCTCCGACTCGCAGTCGTGCTGGGGGAACAAATAAAGTACTTCCGTTCCGTCTGGCATGTGAAAACTTTACAGCCCAGCCCGCTTCGCCGCCCGCCACGCGTCCTCCATTTCCATTAGCGTGGCATCGGCGGGGCTTTGGCCCTGTCGAGCCAGGCTGGCTTCCACCCACTCGAACCGGCGGGTGAACTTTGCATTGGCCGCCGCCAGCGTGGCCTCGGGGTCCAGGTCCAGCTTTCTTGCCAGATTGGCCACGACGAACAGGATATCTCCCAACTCGTCGGCTAGGCGCTCAGGTGAGGCCGCGGGAAGCTCGGCGCGAAGTTCGGCCGCCTCCTCAGCCAGTTTGTCGAGCACGGCGCTGGCGTCCGGCCAGTCAAAACCCACTCTTGCCGCACGCCGGGTCAGCTTGGCCGCGCGGGTGAGCGCGGGCAGGGTGGATGGCACCCCGGCCAGCGTGCCAGTCTGGTGCCGCGCCGCGCGTTCCGCCGCCTTTTGCGCTTCCCAGGCGCTGGTCTGCCCAGCGGCATCGCGCGCCGCAGCGTCGCCAAAGACATGCGGATGACGACGGATCATCTTTTGCGCAATCGCCTCTGCGACCTGGTCGTAGCCGAACCAGCCACGCTCCTCGGCCAATCGGGCATGATAGACGACCTGGAACAGCAGGTCGCCCAACTCATCCTGCAGCATGGCAGGGTCCCCGGCGGCGATCGCATCCGCGACCTCGTAGGCTTCCTCGATCGTGTAGGGCGCGATCGTGCTGAAATCCTGCATTAGGTCCCACGGGCAGCCGGTCTGCGGCGTGCGCAGCGCGGCCATGATGGCGAGCAGGCGTTCTGTCGGGGTCACGGTCATCGCTCCCGGTAGCATGGGTCGGCCGGCGACGCAGGTCATGTCGGTCACCGACGCCGCGCATGTCGGGCGTCGACTCCTGTTGCGTCGGCGATATGTCGCCGCCCGACATAGGGCTGAAAAGGGGGGTACAATGTCGTCAGCCGGAAAGCCGCGGAAAACCGGGATTTCCACAGGTCAGGTTATCGCATAAGATATATTATGGAAAATAATGACCGGTGGATATGTCGGGGAAAACTCTGCTGGCGGGCGGCGCCATCACCATCCTTGCCTGGAGAATGATTCGCTTTTTCGCCTTGATGATGTTCGTGGCCAACGCCACCGCGCAGGAACCGACGTGGAGCCGGGCTGGCCCAGGTCCTGAAGCGGCCGCGATGGCGCCCTACGATTCCTGGCCGGCGGATCAGGCCGGGCGGATGCGCAATCTGCATATCCGCTTTTGCGGAAATCTGCGGCTGGCGCTGCCCGACGCCGCTTTTCCGTTCGCGGACGACCAGGCCTGCCTCAGGCGGCAGGAAGCGCTGCTGGCGGCCTTTTGCGATGCCTCCGGCCGTTCGCTGCGCCGCCCGGCCGCCGCCTGCTTCGCCGCCGTGAACACCGAGATGCGCGCCGGGCTTAACCGCCTGTCCGGCCCCACGGCACGCTGGGCCACCGACCCGCTACCGCCGCCGCGGGCCCCGGCACGCCTCGAAGCACCGCTCGATCCGGCGCAGATCTTCGAGCTCGCCCAGGCCTCCATATGGCTGGTCCATGTCGATTCCGGCCTGCCTGGGCGCGGCGGCGCATAGGGCTCGGCCGTCGCGATCGGGCCGCGCCACCTGTTGACCAACTGCCACGTCGTGCGCCGCGGCGACGCGATCCTGCTGCTGCGCGGTGGCCGGCGGTTACCCGCGGCGATCGCTGCCGCCGACCTGGCCTCCGACCGGTGCCTGCTGCAGGTGGCAGAGCCTGTGCTGCGCGCGGTCCCCGGGCTGCGCGCGCCCCGCGGTCTGCGGGTCGGCGAACGGGGCTATGCGATCGGCGCTCCACGGGGG
>JACMRO010000078.1 GCA_014376425.1 Rubritepida sp. | reverse complement strand
TGGTGTGCGCGATCTGCGCCGTGCTCGACCGGCTGCGGCCAGACCCGGCCGGACCGCGCGAGCAGCTGATCACCTACGTGCGTGACCGGCCGGGGCATGATCTCCGTTACGCCATGGATCCCTCGGGCGCCGAGGCGGCGCTGGGCTGGAAGGCCCGCATCGGCTTCGAGGATGGCCTGGAATCCACCATCCGCTGGTATCTCGACAACGAGGCCTGGTGGGGCCCGATCCGCGCGCAGAAATACGCCGGGCAACGGCTCGGGAGCGCCGCATGAACCGGCCCTGGTGGAAGAACCGCCGCGTCTTCGTGACCGGTGGCGCTGGCTTCCTCGGCAGTAACCTGTGCCACACGCTCGCCGCCGCCGGCGCCCGCGTCACCGCGCTGGACGCGATGAGCGAGGAGGGCGGCGCCAACCCCCGCAACCTGGACGGCGCCGGCGTGATGCTGGTGCGTGGCGACCTGCGCGACACGGAACTCCACTCGCTGGCGAAGGACAGCGACGTACTGTTCAACATGGCGGCGCAGACCAGCCACATGGGTGGCCAGAAGGACCCGGTCGCCGACATCGGCATCAACGCCGTGGCCCAGGTCCGCCTGGTGCAGGCGATGCGTGAGGCGGCGCCGAATGCCCGCGTCGTCCATGCCTCCACCCGGCAATTCTACGGCCGCCCCATCGCGCTGCCGGTGGATGAGCTGCACCCGGTCAACCCGCCCGACGCCAATGGCGTCAGCAAATGGGCCGGCGAGCAGTACTGGCTGCTGGAATCCCGCGTGCTCGGCCGCCCCGTCGTCTCGCTGCGGCTGACCAACTGCTATGGCCCGCGGCTGCGCATCCGCGACGCCAAGCAGACCTTCCTGGGCATCTGGATCCGCCGCGTGCTGGAGGGCGAGCCCTTCGAGGTCTGGGGCGGCGCGCAGCTGCGCGACCTGTCCTATGTGGATGACGTGACCGAGGCCTTCATCATGGCCGCCGAGCAGGCCGAGGCGCCCGCCATCCGCGGCCATGTCTCCAACCTGGGCGGCTCGCCGCCGATTTCGCTGCATGACCTGGCCGAGCGGCTGATCGCCGCCAATGACGGCCGGGGCAGCTTCACCACCCGCGAATTCCCCGCCGACCGCGCGCCTATCGACATCGGCAGCTACCATGCCGATGATTCCGCGTTCAGGCAGGCGGTGGGGTGGGCGCCCGCCACCTCGCTGGACGAAGGGCTGCGGCTCTCTCTCGCCTGGTATCGTGAACGAATGACGGATTACCTGCCATGAACGCTCCCATTTCGATCATCGCCCAGGCCGACCCCGGCGCCGGCTACCGTGCGCTGAAACCCGAGATCGACGCCGCCGTCGCTCGCGCGCTGAATTCCGGCTGGTACATACTGGGCCAGGAAGGTGCGGCGTTCGAGCGCGAATACGGCGCCTGGCTGGGCGAAGGGATACGCGCCGTGGGCTGCGCCAACGGCACCGACGCCATCGCGCTGATCCTGCGCGGCATGGGCATCGGCGAGGGCGCCACCGTCGTCACCGTTTCGCACACCGCGGTCGCCACCGTCGCCGCCATCGAGATGGCCGGCGCCACCCCCCTGCTGCTCGACATCGACCCCGACACCTATTGCATGGATGCCGACGAGCTGGCCGCCGTGCTGGCCGACCCGCCGCCGGGCATCCCGCCGATCCGTGCCGTCATCGCAGTGCACATCTACGGCCACCCCTGCGACCTCGGGCCGATGCTGGAAGCCTGCGGCCGCGCCGGCGTGCCGCTGATCGAGGATTGCGCCCAGGCGCACGGCGCGCGGCTGGATGGCGCGATGATCGGCACCATCGGCCACGCTGCCGCCTTCAGCCTCTATCCCACCAAGAATCTGGGTGCGCTGGGCGATGGCGGCGTGCTGGCCACCGCCGATCTTGAACTGGCCGAGCGTATCTCCGCCATCCGCCAGTATGGCTGGCGCGAGCGCTATGTGTCCTCGCTGGTCGGCGTGAACAGCCGGCTGGATGAGGTGCAGGCGGCCATCCTGCGGGTCAAGCTCCCGCATCTGGATGCCGGCAATGCGCGGCGCCGCGCCATCGCCGCCGCCTATGATTCGGCGCTGGCCGGCGCCTCGCTCATCCCGCCTGCCCGCGCGCAGGGAGTCGAGCACGTCTTCCACCAGTATGTCCTGCGCAGCGACGACCGCGCCGCCACCATGGCCCGGCTGAAGGCCGAGGGCGTGGGCACCGGCATCCACTACCCCGTGCCGGTGCACGAGCAATCCGCCTATGCCGGCCGCGTGGCACTGGGACCGGCCGCCTGCGCCGAAGCCTCGCGCGCCGCGACAGAGATCTTCTCGCTGCCGATGTATCCAGAGCTGACCGACGCCCAGGTCGAGCACATCTGCCTGGCGATCGAGAAGCTGTAGCCGACGGGCGGGCCGGGTGGTGCCCAGCCGTGTCGGCTACCGCGCGGCCAGCAACTGGGCCACGCGCTGCTCGGCCAACGCCGCCTCCTCCTGCCGGCCCATGGCGCTCAGCGCCGCCAGGCTGCCCTGCCAGGCCGCAAGCCAGCCCGGCCGCAGCGCCAGGGCGGCGTCATAGGCAGCCAGCGCTTCGGCCGGGCGATCGCCTGCGGCCAGCAGGGCGCCGCGGGTCGCGCGCAGCTCGGCCGCGGTTTCGGCATCCGGCGCGAGTGTCTCGGCGCGTTCCAGCAAGACGATAGCTTCCTCGGGCTTTTCCTGCGCGCGCAGGGCCCGGCCCATCACCAGCAGCGCATGCGCGGCGGCGGGGCCGGCGGTGGCACTCTCCGCCATGGCCAACGCCTCGCCCGGCCGGTTCGCGGCCTGCAGCGCCTCGGCCAGCAGGAGGCGGTTGTCGGGCCGGTCGGGCCGGTCGGCATGCACCGCACGGGCCTGCTCAAGCGCCTCGGACGCGCGGCCGAGCTGCGCCAGGGCGCGGGCTTCGACAAACCGCGCCTCCATCATGCCACCATCCATCGCCAGCGCCGCCCGCGCCGCGGCCAGGGACTGCGCCGCGCGGCCTGCGGCCAGCTCGGCGCGCGCCACGAACAGGTGGGTCGACGCCGTCTGGCCATGGAAAGCGACCGCGCGGGCCTGCGCCTCCAGCGCCAGGCGCGGCCGGTCCAGCGCCATCAGCGCGGTGGCGCGGCCATACCAGGGCAGCGCCTGGGCCGGCGTGGCGCGGGCAGCGGCATCGAACACCGCCAGCGCCTCCTCGGCACGGCCCTGCCGCAGCAATGATTGACCGGTAAGGTAGCGGATGGAGGTCAGCGTCGACGCATCCGCACCTGTCGCCAGCGCGTCCAGCCGGGCACGCAGCGCGGTCTGGTCGGGCATGCTTTCCGCCAGGTGCCAGGCGTAAAGGCGTGGCTGCAACACGCGCCACAATTCCGGCGCGGCGACGGCCAGCATCGTATCGGCCGTCTCCGGCGTGAAGCCGCCGACATCTGCCACCTCGCCCTGGCCGGACAGTCGCAGCCGCAGTGCCAGCGTCCCGCCCACCCGCACCACCTCGCCCGATACCCTGGTCTGCGGCCGGCCCAGCGCGTCGCGCACCCGCCCGGCCAGCGCCGCCAATGACAGGCCACCGACCGGCAGCGAGAAGTCGGTGCGGCTGCCGGCGATGTCGGTGCCCGGCACACCGGCGCCCACCGCCTGGGCCGCGGCAGCGCTGCGGGCCAGGTGGTCCGCCAGGCGGCGCGCCATCACCTCGGGCGTCAGCCCCGCCTCGGCCAGGCTGGCCGGAACCCCGATGGGCTGGATTTCGATCGCGTCGCGCAGCACCTCCTGCGCCAGCAGAACCGTAAACCCCGCCAGCATCCCCAACACGCCGGCGGTGAGCACCACGCTGCGCCACCAGTCCCCGCGCGAGGTCACAGGGGGCAGCGGCGGCGGCATCAGGATAAAGGGCTGCTGGTCCGGCGCGGTCATGGCGTTCTCCGCTCGGGAAGCTCGCAGCTTTCGGCGGCGCTGTCAGGCCTCGAGCAGCATTGGGAAGCCGACGGGGATGACCCGCTGGCGGTGGGGGCATCTCCCCGGAAATGCATACGCGGCTCGGTCATCATCTTGCACGGGGCGGCATCGCGCACTTCGCAGAATGTCCAGGCGATGCAGTAAAAGGGGGCCCCTGAGGCACGTCCCCGCCCCGGCGGTCCACACCGCCTTGGTAGCGGGAGGAAGGGGGCTCCTGAGCGTCCACGAACAGGGTAGCGTCGCATTCGCGGAACCCGGCGGCGGCTCGCCCTGCGTAGGCAAAGTACCGGCGCGCGCCGCGGCTCAGCCTTCCCCCGGCAGTGTGATCCCCGTCAGTGCCTGATATGCGCGGATGACGAAGGCATCATCCACGCCACCATGCCCCTGTGCCGCCGCGGAAACGAACAGTTGCAGCGCCTGCGCCGCCAGCGGCACGGGGAAATTCGACTCGCGTGCGAGCGCATCGACCAGCCCCAGATCCTTGACGAAGATGTTCACCGCCGAGTGCGGCGTCTCGTCGCCCGCCAGCACATGCGCCATGCGGTTGCCGAACATCCAGCTGTTGCCGGCGGCGCCGGTGACGACACCATAGATCAGTGCCGGGTCGAGTCCTGCCTTGATGCCCAGCGCCATCGCCTCGGCGGCGGTGGCGATGTGCACGCCGGCCAGCAATTGATGGACAACCTTCATGGTGGCACCCAGGCCCGGCGCCTTGCCCAGGTTCCAGACCTTCGTGGCGATCCGGTCCAGCACCGGCTGCGCGGCGGCGAAGGCCTCCGCCGTACCGGATGCCATGACCGTCAACGCGCCATTCGCCGCCCCTGTGGCGCCGCCCGAGACCGGGGCGTCTAGATAGAGCAGTCCGCGCCCCCCGGCCTCGGCCGCCAAAGCCCGCGCATCGGCCGGCGCCATGGTGGCGGAGACGATCAGCACCGCGCCGGGTGCGAGACGCGGCGCGCAGCCCTCCGGCCCGAACAGCGCGGCGCGCGCCTGGGCGGCGTTCACCGTCAGCACAAGCACCGCCTGGGTGCCGTCCGGCAGGTCGGCCGCGCAGGCCACGCTGGCACCGTCGAAAGCGCCGCGTGCGCGCTCGGCAGGGTCGCAGCCGGTCACGTCCAGTCCCTTGGCCAGCAGGTTGCGGGCGGCGCCCAACCCCATGCTGCCCAGGCCGATGGCGGCGGTCTTCATGCGGCGAAGCTCTCCCGTTGATTGAGCAATATTGGGTCGAAGCCCGCCAGCTGCTTGTACCAGTCGGCCGTCTGTCGCAACTCAGCCTCGGAAATCACGTCGTGCAATCTGGTAAAGCCGTCCGGCGCTCGCCGGTGCACCTCCTGCAGGATCAGGTCCGGCCCCAGGCCGCGGTTGGCCAGCGTGATCGCCGCGGTCGGCGGCCGGCGCGTCGCCTCATAGGCGGCCAGCCCGGCCTGCACCGTCGCGCCGCGTGCCAGGTGCATCGCCAGCACCCGCGCGTCCAGTATGGCCTGCGAGGCACCGTTGGAGCCGATCGGATACATTGGGTGGGCGGCATCGCCCAGCAGCGTCACGCGGCCCTCGCTCCAGCGCGGCAGCGGGTCACGATCGACCATCGGGAACTCGTACACCGCTTCGGCCTGACGCATCAGCGCCGGCACGTCCAGGAAGTCCCAACGCCAAGAATCGTAGAACGGCGCGAAATCCTCCACCCGGCCGGCGCGATTCCAGCCCTCCCGGCCCCATGCCGCGTCCGCCGGCAACACGCGCTCGGCGATCCAGTTGATCAGCTGCGTGCCGTCGGCGTTGTCGGCGATCGGGTAGCAGACGAATTTCAGCTCGTGATGGCCGCACTGGATCATGGTCGCGCCGCCCAGGAATGGCGGTGCTACCGACGTCGCGCGCCAAAGCACGGCACCCTTCCAGCGCGGCGCGCCCTCATCGGGGTGCCGCTGGGCGCGCGCCGCCGAATGGATCCCGTCACCCGCCACCAGCGCGCCCGCGGTGGCGGTGGTGCCACCGGCGAAATGCGCCGTGGCACCGGCCGCATTCTGGGTGACGCGCGCCAGCCGCCGGCCGGTGTGGATGTGCGCAGCGCCCAGCCTGGCGCGCGCCGCCTCCAGCAGCAGCATGTGCAGCCGGCCGCGATGGATGCTGTATTGCGGCCAGCGGTAGCCCGCAGCCAGGCCCCGCGGCTCACGCCAGATCTCCTGGCCATGCGCCGAGATGTAGCGCAGCTCACGCGTCGCGATGCCGGTGGCGGCCAGCGCGTCGCCCAGGCCCAGCTCGGTCAGCTCGCGCACCGCATGGGGCAGGATATTGATGCCCACGCCCAGCGGTTTGATCTCCGCCGTGGCTTCGAACACCTCGGCCTCGATGCCGGCCGCATGCAGCGCCAGCGCCGCCGTCAGCCCGCCGATGCCGCCACCGGCGATGATCACCCGCATGTTCAAGTTCTCCGATGGGGAGGAAACGCTACTCGGTGATGCGGCGCAACAGCGCCAGAAGCTGGGCCTGCTCCTCGGACGCCAGGCCGCCCACCAACGCCTGGTTGGCCTCGATGCCGGCGGCGCGCGCACGCTCGACGAGCGCTTCGCCCAGCGGCGTGATCGCCAGCACCACGGTGCGCCGGTCCATCGGGTCCTTCTCGGTGCGGACCAGGCCACGCAGCGCCAGGCGCTTCATCACCCCCTGCGCGGTGGCAGGGTCCATCGCAACCAGCCGGCCCAGCCGGTTCTGGGTGGCACGTCTGAGCTCCGCCAGCTTGGTCAACGCGCCAAATTGCGGCGCGGTCAGGCCGATGCCGGCGGCACAATCCTGGAACAAGGCCTGGTGCCGCTGCACCGCGCGGCGCAGCAGGTGCCCGGTCGAGGCGTCGAGCGAGTATTGCCCGCGTTCGGGCTCGGCGAGAGGGTTGAATTGCGGCGCGTCGTGGGCGGTGGCCATCGCGGCTCCGAAGGGATGCCATTGCATTGAACGTCCCACTGACGCGCCGTCAAGCGTGGTCAAGGCATTGCGCCGCCGCAACGCTTCGCGCTATGGCGCCTGCAACGGTGAGAGACATCACCTCAGAGGGAGATGACCATGAGCGATAACTCCGTAGTCCCCGCCCGCCGCGGGTTCCTGAAGACCGGCGCGGCCGCGGCCACCGCGACCGTCATCCTGGCCACGCCGGGCGTCAGCCGCGCCCAGACGGCGGTGTTCCGCTTCCAGTCCACCTGGCCACAGCGCGACATCTTCCATGAGTTCGCGCAGGATTACGTGACCCGGGTCAACGCCATGGGCGGCGGCCGGCTGCGGCTGGAATTGCTCGCCGCGGGGTCTGTCGTCGGCGCGTTCCAGGTGCTCGATGCCGTTCATTCCGGCACGCTGGATGGCGGCCATGGTGTCTCCGCCTACTGGTTTGGCCGCAACAAGGCGTTCAGCCTGTTCGGCACCACCCCGCCCTGGTTCGGCGACGCGAACCAGCTGCTGGGCTGGTTTTACTACGGCGGCGGCGAGGCACTGTATCGCAAGCTGATGCAGGACGTGCTGCGGCTTAACGCCGTGGGCTTCCTGACCGGCCCGATGCCGACGCAGCCCCTGGGCTGGTTTCGCAACCCGATCGAGCGCGCCGAGCAGATCCGGGGCTTGCGTTACCGAACCGTGGGCCTGGCGACCGACTTGATGCAGGAGATGGGTGCCGCCGTCGTCGCCCTGCCCGGCGGCGAGATCGTGCCCGCGCTGGAGCGTGGCGTCATCGACGCGGCAGAGTTCAACAACCCCTCGTCGGACCGCCTGCTGGGCTTCCCCGATGTGGCAAAGAATTACTACGTCCAGTCTTACCACCAAGCCGTCGAGGCGTTCGAAATTCTGTTCAACAAGACCAAGTTCGATGCCCTGCCCGATGAACACCGCGCAATGCTCCGGCATTCGGCCGAGGCCGCGTCGTCCGACATGAGCTGGAAGCTGCAGGAGCGCTATTCGGCCGATCTGCTGGCGATGGCGCAGACCCAGCAGGTTAATGTCCGCCCAACCCCCACACCCATCCTGGATGCCCAGCTGCAGGCGTGGGACCGGGTGATCGCGCGGACCGAGGGCGATAACTCGAACCCGAATAACGGCCCGCTGTTCAAGGAGATCTGCGACAGCCAGCGCGCCTGGTGCCGCCGCGTCGGCAACTTCTTCCTGCGCTACCAGGTCAGCTCGGTGCGCAGCTTCAACCACTTCTTCGCCCGCGGATGAGTGGCGCCAGCCTTGTCGTAGCCGGCCTGGCGGGGCTGGTGGTGGCGGTGATCATCGCCGGCATCGCCTTCGCCGACAGGCCTGCGACCCGCGCCTGGCTGTTCCGCGCGGACACGTTGAGCAGCTTCGCGGGCAAGACGGCAGGCTGGTGCATCGTGCTGCTGACCGCGGTGATCATGTATGACGTCACTGCGCGCTACGTGTTCAGGGCGCCGACAAGCTGGGCGTTCGATGCGTCCTATATGCTCTACGGTAGCTTGTTCATGCTGTCGGGCGCCTATGCGCTGTCGCGCAACGGGCATGTGCGCGGTGACTTCCTGTATCGCGGCTTCACTCCGCGCAACCAGGGGCGGTTTGACCTCACCCTTTATATTCTGTTCTTCTTTCCCGGCATCTTCGCGCTGATGGTGCAGGGCTGGTTCTTCTTTCACCTGTCCTACATGCAGAACGAACATTCGGCGATGAGCCCGGACGGCCCGATTATCTGGCCGTTCAAATTCGTCATCCCACTGGCCGGCGCGTTGCTCCTCCTCCAGGGCCTGGCCGAGATCGTGCGCTGCGTGCAGTGCATCCGCCACAATGCCTGGCCCCAGCGGCTGCAGGATGTGGAGGAGCTGGATGTGGCGCTGATCGCCGCCGCCCAGACCGAGGGACTGGACGCGTTGACCGCAAAGGTCGCGCAGGGCGGTGCCCAGGCCGCCATCGTCACCACCCAGGGCTCGCCCCACTCTTCGTAAAGGCTTCGCTCTGTGCCCAGTGACGCAGCCATCGGCATCCTACAATTGGTGCTGTTCATATTCTTCATCATGCTGGGCTTTCCCATCGCATTCACGCTGATGGCGATGGGCCTGTTCTTTGGTTATTTCGCCATGGAGGCGCGGGTCTTCGATCTGCTGATCCAGCGCGCCTATTCGGTGATGAGCAACGACGTGCTGATCTCGGTGCCGCTCTTCGTCTTCATGGGCTACATCATCGAGCGATCGAACATCCTCGACCGGCTGTTTCGCTCCCTGCAGCTGGCCTCGGGCTTCCTGCCGGCGTCGCTGGCGGTGGCGACGATGGTGACCTGTTCGCTGTTCGGCATCGCCTCGGGCATCGTCGGCGCTGTGGTGACGCTGATGGGGCTGCTGGCGCTGCCGCCCATGCTGCGCGCCGGCTACGATCCAAAGCTTGCCTGCGGCTGCATTGCGGCCGGCGGCACACTGGGCATCCTCATTCCGCCTTCCGTCATGCTGATCCTCTATGGCGCCACGACGGGGACCTCGGTGGTGCAGCTCTACGCCGCCGCCTTCATCCCAGGCTTTGTGCTCACGGCGGCGTATCTGATCTACCTCATCAGCGTGGGCATCTTCCAGCCGCACCGGGCACCCAAACTGCCGGCCGCCGAGCGCAACGTGCCCATCGGCGTCGTGCTGCGTGAATTGCTGGTGGGCTTCGTGCCGCTGACCGTGCTGACGGTGATGGTGCTGGCGGTCATCCTGCTGGGCATCATGACGCCAACCGAATCCGCCGCCGCGGGCGTGGTTGGCGCGCTGATGCTGGCGCTGCTCTACCGCCGCTTCAGCTGGGCCAGCCTGCGTGAGAGCGTGTACCTCACCGCGCGAACCACCGCGATGGTGTGCTGGCTGTTCGTGGGTTCGGCCCTTTTCTCGTCGGTCTTCGGCTATCTCGGCGGGCAAAAGGTGATCGAGGATCTGGTCATGTCGCTGGGGCTGAACCCGACGATGTTCCTCATCCTGTCGCAGGTCATCATCTTCATCCTGGGCTGGCCGCTGGAATGGACGGAGATCATCGTGATCTTCGTCCCGATATTCCTGCCTCTGCTCGACAATTTCGGCATTGATCCGATCTTCTTCGGCGTGCTGATCGGGCTGAACCTGCAAACCAGCTTTTTGTCGCCACCGGTGGCGATGGCGGCGTTTTACCTGAAGGGCGTCGCACCGCCCTCGGTCCGGCTGGAGGATATCTTCAAGGGCTGCATGCCCTACATCTACATCGTGCTGGTGACGATGGTGCTGATCTACGTCTTCCCCGGCATCGTCACTTGGCTGCCCGAATACCTGTACAGCGGCACGGGCGGGGGCACGGACATCACCGTGGATGCGCCGCCGGTTGGGGGCTTCATCGAGGAAACGGTTGGTGAATTGCCGCCGCTGCGATGATGCTGTCGTCAGTTTCGAGCGCGCTGGCCGAGGCGTGGGAGACCGGCACGCCAGTCGCGCCGCTGACGGGCGAATATGCCCTGGGCAGCCTTGAAGCGGCCGAGGATGTGGCCGGCGAAGTGTTGGAAAAACTTGGTCTGGTCCCCTGCGGCATAAGGGTGACCGAGACGGGGCTGGTCGGCGTCATGCTGCCGGGGCGCATCGTGACTGGAGCAGCCCTGCCACTGGCCGCGCTACCGCATGCGCGGGTGGCGCCGGCCATCCTGGCAGTGCTGGCCGAGCCGATCACGCCCGACGGCACTGGCCTGCCGGCGCTGGCGCGGCTGCACCCGGCGATTGATGTTGCGTCCTCACGCTGGCGCGAAGGCCCTGCCGACCTGTTCGAGGCGGCGGCCGACCTAGCCGGATTGGGCCATGTGGTGATGGGCCGCGGCCGTGCGGTGCCGCTGCCATCGCAGGTGGCGCTGGCGCTGGATGGCGCGAAGGCGCGCCCCCGGCCGGCGGACATGGCGGCGCTGTTGGCCCGGGCCGTGCAGATTGCGCGTGAGGCCGGCGGCCTGCCGGTGGGCGCCGTGCTGGTGCTGGTCGCAGGCGGCGGGGTCGCCGTGGCGGGGCCATGCGAGGCGGTGGTCCGGTGCACCGGCCTGGGGAAAGTCACGCTATCGCTGCGCTGAAGCCAGGTCGCTGAAGCCGGGGCGCTGAAGCCAGGTCTCTGAAGCCGAGGCGCTGAAGCCGGGGCGCCGAAGCCACGCAGCGCGTGTTATCCGCAGGCAGC
>JACMRO010000077.1 GCA_014376425.1 Rubritepida sp. | reverse complement strand
TCAGCGCTGGGCGTCTCGCGCTCGGGCTTTCATGCTTGGCTGAACCGGCCGCCAAGCCGCCATGCTGTGGCGGATGAGAAGATGGCTCCCCAGGTGAGGTCGAGCTTCCTGGCGAGCGGTCGCACCTATGGCGCCAGGCGGGTTTGGCACGATGTCCTGGCTGCAGGCTTCCGGTGCGGGCTGCACAAGATCGAACGGTTGATGCGCGCCCAGGCGTTGCGGGCTCGTCCCCGGCGGCGGGGCCTGCCGAAGGACCATGGCGAGCGGCATCCAGAGCCAATGCCGTCCAACATCCTCGATCGGCAGTTCGCGGCTACCCGGCAAAATCAGAAATGGGTGGCCGACTTCACCTATGTCTGGACGGCCGAGGGCTGGCTTTACGTCGCGGTAGTGATCGACCTGTTTTCGCGCCGTGTCGTCGGCTGGTCGATGAGCAGCAGCATGACGGCGCAGCTGGTGACTGACGCGCTGGTCATGGCAATCTGGCGACGTGGCAAGCCGCTGGCCGTACTCCATCACTCGGACCGCGGTAGTCAATATAGCAGTGAACAATTCCAACGCCTTACGGCCGAATTGGGTGTTACCTGCTCGATGAGCCGGTCAGGCAATGTGTGGGACAATGCGGCGATGGAGAGCTTCTTCTCATCACTGAAAACCGAGCGGATACGTGGCCGCATCTACCGCTCCCGCGACCAAGCCCGCGCCGATGTGTTCGACTACATCGAGCGCTTCTACAACCCAAGGCGGCGACACTCGACCATCGGCTATCTCAGCCCTATGGCTTTCGAGGCGCTGGCCGAGGCAGGCTAAACTCGGTGTCCATCGAACCGGCAGCAGACCACATGCAGTACCCCCATATCCATCTCGACTTCCGCACATTGCACGACAGAAAAGATGTTTTCCCGCCAAATTCCGGTACGCCAGAGCGTCTTCGACATCGACACCGAGGTACCGAACCGTGCTTTTGATTTTCGTGTGGCCGAGCCAGATTTGGATAGCCCGTGGGTTGCCGGTCCCCCACCGTCCACCAGTGGGCATTCCGCCGAGTGCTAAGGTGCGCCGCGTGATCCACCCGGCTGGGGAAAGCATAGTCATTAAGGGCGCCGCCGCGACGCTCGATCCATACCAGTAGGGTCGCCCGCGCTGGCTCCATGAGTTCGCACTGGACGGGGCGACCCTTCGTCTACTGGACCACGGCTGCCCGTGTCCGGATCCGACCGCCGCTGAGCAGGTCGCTAATGCGGACCGTCACCACGTCGCACCAGTGCTCGGCCTCAAGCAGGTGCGCGACCGTCCCGCATTTTGGGCAGGACCTCGGAGCAACCTCGGAGGGGGTCCTACACCTGCAGATAGCGCGCCTGCAGCTCCGGCTGCGCAGTGAACTCGTCTACCGCGCCGCCCCAGACGATGGCGCCTTTATCAATCACGGCCACGCGCGTCGCCACGCCCAGGCAAAAGCGGCTGTTCTGCTCCGCCAGCACGATAGTGGTGCCGAGGTCGCGCAAGCTGCGGATCAGCCGGCCGATCTCCTGCACGATCAACGGCGCCAATCCCTCCGAGGGCTCATCTAGCAACAGCACCGCCGGGTTGCCCATCAGGCAGCGTGCGATGGTGAGCATCTGTTGCTCGCCGCCCGAAAGGCGTCCGGCATGGCGGCGCCAGAGCGGCTGAAGCATCGGGAACATCTTGAAAGCGCGCGCCCTGTTCCAGTCACGCCCACCCACGCCTTCACGCTCGGCAATCTCCAGATTCTCCTCGACGGTGTGCTCGGGAAACACCTGCCTGTCCTCCGGGACGAAGCCGATGCCGGCGCGTGCGATGCGATAAGGCTTGCGGCCCGCCACGTCCTGCCCGCGCACGACCACGCGCCCGGCACGCGGCGGCAGCAGGCCCGCGATCGCCTTGAAGGTTGTGCTCTTGCCGGCCCCGTTGCGGCCCATCAGCGCCAGCGTTTCGCCACGCTCCACCGCGAACTCCACGCCGAACAACACTTGGCTGCGGCCATAAGCGGCGTCGAGCGCCTCCACGCGCAGCTCGTTCAAAGTCCATGCTCCGCGCCGAGATAGGCCTCAATGACCGCCGGGTCGCGCCGCACCTCGTCCGGCGTGCCCTGGGCGAGCACCGCGCCGTAGCGCAGCACCCGCACCGACTGGGCGATGCGGAAGACGATGTCCATGTCGTGCTCAATGAAGACGAGCGTCAGGCCGCGCGCCGCCCATAGCTTGTGGACTCGCTCGATCATCCGCCAGCGCTCGTCCGGGCCCATTCCGGCGGTCGGCTCGTCCAGCAGCAGCACCTTGGGATCGAGCGCCAGGGCGAGCGCAATGTCTAGCAGCTTTTGGTCGCCATGTGAGAGCTCGGCTGAAATGGTGCGCGCCAGTGGCGTCAGCCCGCACAGCTCCATCACCTCTTCGGCGCGCGCCGCGATGTCGCGTGGCGGGAAACTGCGCCACAGGCTGGCCGTGCGGCCCTCATGCGCCATGAGCGCGGCGGCAAGCGCATCGGCCACGGTGAATGTCGGAAACAGATTGGCCACCTGGAAGGCCCGCCCGATGCCCCGGCGGACGATGGCTCGCCGGTCGAGTCCCGTGATCTCCTCCCCATCAAGCAGCACACGCCCGGCGGTCGGCGGCAGCTTGCCGGTGATGAGATGGAACAACGTGGTCTTGCCGGCGCCGTTTGGGCCGATGATGGCCGAAAGCGTTCCCGGCTCGAAGACGAGGCTGACGTGGTCGGTCGCCACCACACCACCGAAGCTTTTTCTTAGGCCCTGCAGTTCCAACCTGCCCCCGGTCACGGCTGGTTGCCCATCGCCGGCGGCAGGCCGCCATAGCTGGCCCAGGAGCCGGCGGCGAGCCAGCCCGCATCCACGGGCAGGTTGATCCCGGTGATGCAACGCGCCGCCTCGGAGGCCAGGAAGCACACGGCCTCCGCGATGTCGTCCGGCGTCACCATGCGCCCCAGTGCGCTGGACTGTTCGAGCAGAGCGGGATCGCGCTCGCCCGCCTCTATGGCTGCGCCCAGCGCCGGCGTCAGCGTGTAGCCGGGCGAGACCGCATTAACCCGCACGCCCGAGCGGCCCCATTCGGCGGCCAGGCAGCGCGTCATCTCGATTACCGCGGCCTTGGCCGGCGCATAGGCGTGCAGCGGCATGGAGCGCATGCCGGCGATGGAGGCGATGGTGACGATGGCCCCGCGCCCGCGCCGGGCCATGCGCGTGCCGAAGGCCACGGCGGAGTGGAAGGTGCCGATCTGGTCCACTCGCACCACTCGCTCGATATCAGCCTCCGACATGGCGTCCGCGCGCACCGGGCGCTGGATGATGCCGGCCGACGTGACCAAGAGATCCACCGGGCCGAGCCGGGTCTCGACCTCGGCCGCGGCAGCCTCGTTGGCGTCGCGCGTGCCGACGTCCAGGGCGGGGGCCAGCCCGCCCAGCTTGGCGGGCCGCGCCTCGGCACGCGCCCCGTCGAGGTCGGCCACCACCACGCGGGCGCCGCGCCCCGCCCGCACTTGGC
>JACMRO010000076.1 GCA_014376425.1 Rubritepida sp. | reverse complement strand
TGGACATCGGTCATGAAGGCCTGGGCGGGTGGGCAGCCGAACAGGCTCATCGGCCCGCAGCCCAGCCCCTGCATGGCAAAGGCGAAATCCGCCAGGCCGGAATGGCGGGCCAGGATGTCGCGCGCGATGCACAATGCGCGCACGTCCAGCGGGGCTTGCGTCGCGCGGAGCAGGCCGCCCTCGCCCATCGCCGCCGCCAGCGCCCGGGTGCTGCCATCGGCGTCATGCTCATCGGTCAGCTGCGCCGCGTGGGTGGAGGCCCAGGCCTCGACCTCGGCGGCCCAGGCGTGGTGGGCGGGCTCGAAGAAGGGCCAGTCGTCAATCATGCTGGAATACCGGGCGCTGCTTCGCCACGAAGGCGTCGTAAGCGCGGCGGAAGTCGCCCGTGGTCATGCACAGCGCCTGTGCGACCGCCTCCGCCTCGATCGCCTGTTCCAGGCTCATCGCCCATTCCATCGCCAGCATGCGCTTGGTCATGCCGTTGGCGAAGCCCGGGCCGGCGGCGATGTCGGCGGCCAGCCCGGCGGCTTCGGCAGCCAGCGCCTCGCTCTCCACCAGGCGGTTGAAGAAGCCCCAGCGCTCGCCCTCGGCGCCGGACATGGACCGGCCGAGGTAGAGCAGCTCCGACGCACGGCCCTGGCCGATGATGCGCGGCAGGAGGGCGCAGGCGCCCATGTCGCAACCGGCCAGGCCGACGCGGTTGAACAGGAAGGCCACGCGGGCAGCCGGCGTGCCCACCCGCAGGTCGGAGGCCATGGCGATGATCGCCCCGGCCCCGGCGCAAACCCCATCCACCGCGGCGATGATGGGCTGCGGGCAGGCGCGCATCGCCTTCACCAGATCCCCCGTCATGGCGGTGAAAGCCATCAGCCCCTTGGTGTCCCGCTCCAGCAGCGGCGCGATGATCTCGTGCACATCGCCGCCCGAGCAGAAATTGCCACCGGCGCCGGTGATGGTGAAGGCGCGTACGCTGTCGTCGCTGCCAGCCGCGCGGAACAGCGCGGTCAGCTCGGCGTAGCTCTCGAAGGTCAGCGGGTTTTTTCGCTCCGGCCGATCGAGTGTGATGCGGCCGACGGCGTTCTGCGCGGCGTAGCCGAAATGGCGATAGGTCATGCGTCCTCCAGCGCGCCCACCAGGGCGGATTTGGTGCGGCCCAGCAGCTGGTGCAGCGCCTCGCGCTCATGCGGCGGCAGGCCCGCGAAGATCTCCGCCACCCATCCCGCATGGGCGGCGGACTGGATTGCGAAGACGGCGCTGCCGGCCGGCGTCAGCGTCAGCCGCACCACCCGTTTGTCGTGCGGCTCCTGCCGGCGCTCGACCAGGCCCTCCCTCTCGAGCCGCGCTGCCAGGCCGGTGATGTTGCCGTTGCTGACCATCATGCGTCCCGAAACCTCGCCGAGGGTGAGGCCGCCCGGCGCGCGGTCCAGCGCTGCCAGCAGGTCGAAGCGGGGCAGGGTGGTGTTGAAGGCCTGGCGCAGGCGGCGGCGCAATTCGGCCTCAACCAGGTTGGTGCAGGCCAGCATGCGCAGCCACAGGCGCAGCTCGGTCTTCATGTTTTGCCTCCGGCGAAGCTTTTCATATCTCGCCTCCGGCGATGGGCAGCGCGACGCCGTTCACCGCGGCCGCGCCATCACCGCACAGATACAGCACGGCCGCGGCCACCTCGTCGGGCTGGACCAGGCGGCCTTGCGGGTTGTGGCGGGTCAGTTCGGCCCGCGCCTCGGCATCGCCACGGCCGGTGCGGGCGGCGATGCGGGCTATGCTGTCGGCCACGATGGCGGTTTCCGTGAAGCCCGGGCAGACGGCGTTGACGGTGACGCCCTTGGCCGCCACCTCCAGCGCCAGGGCGCGGCAGAACCCCAGCAGCGCGTGTTTGGATGCGGTGTAGGCCGTTGTGTAGGGGTAGCCGCGCAGCGCGGCGGTGGATGCGATGTGCACCACCCTGCCATGCCCGGCCGCCAGCATGCCCGGCAGCACGGCGTGGGTCAGCGCCACCGCGGCAAGCAGATTCACCTCCAGCGCACGCTGGAACATCTCGGCCGGCGTGCGGTGGAAAGGCGCGCTTTCCGCGACCCCCGCCGCGTTGACCAGCACCGAGAAAGCCTGCAGCGGCGGCGGCGAGCCTGCGTCGGCCACCAGCAGGCCCGCGGCCGCGCCGGAGGCCACCGCGGCCAGCAAAGGTGCCTCGCGCCGGCCCAGCACGGTGACGCTGTAGCCGGCCGCGGTCAGCGCGCGGGCGCAGGCGAGGCCGATCCCCGTGCCGCCGCCGGCCACCAACGCATGCGCTCTTGACATCCTTGAAGCTTAAAACATTTCCGGATAGAACAGCAAGCGTTCCAGGAGGCACCCCATGCGCATCGCCATCATCGGCGGCGGCCCCGCCGGCCTCTACTTCGCCATCCTGATGCAGCGCGACATGCCCGGCGCCCGCATCACGGTGGTGGAACGCAACCAGGCGGACGACACCTTCGGCTTCGGGGTGGTGTTCTCGGACGCGACGCTGGATGCTTTCCGTGATGCCGACGAGCCCTCCTACCGCGCCATCACGCGAAGCTTCGCCTATTGGGACGACATCGAAATCCAGGCGAAAGGCGCCACCCACCGCATCGGTGGCAACGGCTTCTGCGGCTGCTCGCGCCGCACCCTGCTGATGCTGCTGCAGGAGCGCGCCCGCGAACTCGGCGTGCAGCTCGAATTCCGGCGCGAGGCAAGCCCCGAGGACTTTCCCGATGCCGACCTGATCGTCGCCGCCGACGGCATCAACAGCCCGATCCGCCAGGCCCATGCCGGGCACTACCAGCCCGCCATCGACCTGCGCCCCAACCGGTTCACCTGGATGGGAAGCACCCGCCCGTTCGACGCCTTCACCTTCTTCTTCAAGGAGACGGAGTGGGGCATCTTCATCGCCCATTGCTACCAGTACGAGCCTGGCGCCAGCACCTGGGTGCTGGAGACCGATCCGGAGACATTCGCGCGTGCCGGCCTGGACGGCATGGACGAAGCCGCCTCGGCGGCTTTTCTCGAAGGCGTGTTCGCCGAAGAATTGCAGGGCCACAAGCTGCGCACCAACCGCAGCACCTGGCGGCAATTTCCGATGATCCGCTGCGCGAAGTGGGTGCGCGGCAACACGGTGCTGATCGGCGATGCCAAGGCCACCGCGCATTTCTCCATTGGCAGCGGCACCAAGCTTGCGATGGAGGACGCGATCGCCCTGCACCGGGCCTTCATGGCACCCGGCGACGTGGCCACCTGCCTCGAACGCTTCGAGACCGCCCGGCGCGAGGTTGTGGAGAAGACCCAGCACGCGGCGGATGTGAGCCTGGTGTGGTTCGAGCAGGTCCGGCGGTTCTGGCACTTCCACCCCAGCCAGTTCGCCTTCGGCGTGATGACCCGCAGCAAGGCCATCACCTGGGACAACCTGCTGCTGCGCGCGCCCGACTTCGTGGCCGAGGCCGGCCAGGTCTTCGCTGCCGGGGCAGGCGGCAATCCCCGCGACGTGCCGCTGTTCCAGCCGCTCAAGCTGCGCGACCTACACCTGCCCAACCGTGTCGTCGTCTCGCCGATGTGCATGTATTCGGCGGTGGATGGCGTGCCGCAGGATTTCCACCTCGTGCATTACGGCGCGCGCGCCATGGGCGGGGCGGGGCTGATTTTTTCGGAGATGACCTGCCCCTCCGCCGGCGCCCGCATCACGCCGGGCTGCGCCGGGTTGTGGAACGACGCGCAGCAGGCGGCCTGGGCGCGCATCGTCGGCTTCGCGCATGACAACGGCTCGAAGATGGCGCTGCAGCTTGGCCACGCCGGTCGCAAGGGGGCGACGAAGCTGATGTGGGACGGCATGGACCGGCCCCTGGAGGACGGCGCCTGGCCCATCCTCGCCGCCAGCCCGATCGCCTACTACCCCGAAAGCCAGGTGCCGCGGGAGATGACGCGGGCGGACATGGACGATGTGCGCGAGGATTTCGTGGCCGCCGCGCGCCGCGGCGATGCGGCCGGCTTCGACCTGCTGGAACTGCATTGCGCGCATGGCTACCTGCTGGCCAGCTTCCTGTCGCCGCTGACCAATCACCGCCTTGATGAATATGGCGGCGGCCTGGAGAACCGGCTGCGTTACCCGCTGGAGGTCTTCGCCGCCCTGCGCACCGCCTGGCCGGCGGGCAAGCCGATGTCGGTGCGCATCTCCGCCACCGACTGGGCCGATGGCGGGATGACCGACGCCGACAGCCTGGCCGTGGCCCGGGCGTTCCGCGACGCCGGCGCCGACCTGATCGACCTCTCCACCGGGCAGACCACGGCCGATGCGGCGCCGCAATACGGCCGGATGTTCCAGCTGCCCTGGGCCGACATGATCCGCAATGAGGCCGGCATCGCCACCATGTGCGTGGGCAGCATCACCACCGCCGACCAGGCCAACACCATCCTCGCCGCCGGCCGCGCCGACCTGGTGGCGCTGGCCCGGCCGCACCTGACGGATCCGAGCTTCACGCTGCATGCCGCCGCGCAATACGGCAGCAAGGCGGTGGCCACGCCGGTGCAGTACGGACCCGGCCGCGACGCGCTGTTCCGCAACAGCCGGCGGGAGCGGGAGGAGCTGATGGAACTGCGCCGCCGCGCCCGGCCGGCCAGCCCCGCGCCGTTCTGAGGGGCTTGGTGCTGGGCTGCAACGCGGCCAGCGGTCACCGGGGCCTGGGGCTCGTTGCCTGCCAGCAATCCGGCCGGGTTTGGATAACCTCGACGGCCGCCCCCCGCACGACTTATTGCGCAGCCTCGAAGCCTGCGCATTCGGTGCGGGCGGTGGCCATGCCGGCGTTGCCACCGACGGGTGGCCAACGCCATCGATACCCTCCTGCAGCGGCGCGCAACTCGCGCCGCTGCAGGCTTTGGTCGAGAGGCTTCTAACGAAGCCTCAGCGGCACATTCAGGCCGCCTGGCCGGTGACCAGCCCGCCCTTCTCCATCAACCCCTCGACGACATCCCAAGCCACCAGCTTGTTCAGGAAGTTGTCCAGGTAGTTCGGCCGGACGTTGCGGAAGTCGAGGTAGTAGGCGTGTTCCCACACATCGGCGCCGAGGATGGGCTGGCCCTCGCCGGTGCTGATCGGATTGGCGCCGTTCGGCGTCTTGGTGACCTTCAACTTGCCGTCGGTGCCGATGATCAGCCAGGCCCAGCCCGAGCCGAACTGCGTCACGCCAGCCTGCTTGAAGGCTTCCTTGAAGGCGGCCAGGCCGCCCAGGTCGCTGTCGATCTTCGCCGCCAGCTTGGCCGGCAGGCTGTCGCCGCCGCCGGACGGGCTCATCACCTGCCAGAACAGCGCGTGGTTCCAATGCTGGCCGGCCTGGTTCAGCACCGGCAGGCCCTCGGTACCGGCGCGGCCGGCCTCAGCGACGACGGTCTCCAGGCTTTTGCCGGCCAGGGCCTTGGCTTCGACCAGGCCATTTAGCGCGGTGACGTAGGCGTTGTGGTGTTTGCCGTGGTGCAGCTCCAGCGTCTCCTGGCACATGCCTTGGGCGGCAAGCGCGCTGGTGGAGTAGGGCAGGGCGGGGAGGCTGAAGGGCATGGGCGTTCTCCGGTTTCTGGTACCCTCCGAGGTAGGGGGCGGGTGGCGGGGCGTCAACCAAGCGCTTAGAGAGCGGCATGGCCGTGCAGCTTTCCGAGATCGGTGCCTTCGCGCGCAAGCACGACCCGGATCGCTTCTTCTGCGCCCTTTTCGCCCCGCCCGAACCACGCGAGGCGCTTTTCGCGCTCATCGGCTACCAGCATGAGCTGGGCCGGGCGCGCGAGGCGGCGAGCAACCCGATGATCGCCGCCATCCGCCTGCAATGGTGGCGTGACGCGCTGGAGCAGCCGCGCCGGCATGAGGTGGCGACGCCGCTGCGCAACGCCATGGCCGCCGGCCTGCTCGTCCCGGCCGACCTGCTGGCGATGGCCGATGCGCGGGAGGCGGAGCTGGAGGAGGAGGGCATCCCCAGCCGCGCCGCGCTGGGCGCCTATCTGCGCGGCGCGCATGGCGGCCTGGCGGTCGCGGCCGGGCGCATGCTGGGTGCGGCGGGGCCCGAGCTGGCGGCGTTGCAGGCGGTGGGCGCCGCGCACGGGCTTGCCGCCCTGCTGCGCGCCACCCCGGCATTGGCCGCCCGCGGCCGCTGCCTGTTGCCGCTGGACCTGCTGGCGGAGGCCGGGCTGACGCTGCACGAGGCGATGGCCGCGCCCGGGCGGCTGGCGCCCCTGATTCGCGAGCTGGCGCAGCCACCAGCCCCGCCCCGCTCCTGGCCCGCCGCGCTCATCCCCGCGGCCCTTCCGGCCCTGCTGGCGCGGCGCGACCTGGGGCGGCTGGCGCTTGGCCGCCCGGCCCGGCGCGGCACCGCTGACCGCATGGCACTGCTGCTCGCCGCCTGGCGCCGGCGCGCCTGAGGGACTCGGAACCGCCGCCCGACATTGCTTCCTTGCTTGCGCCATATTGCGCTGACACCAATAGTAAAACACCTTTCGGAGAGCTGCTGTGCCCCGTTACCTCGTCACCGGCGGCGCCGGCTATGTCGGCAGCCATGTGGTTCTTGCCCTGCTGGACCAGGGCGACGAGGTTGTTGTGCTCGACAACCTCAGCACCGGCCATCGCGGTGCAGTGCCGGCGGCGGTGCCGCTGGTCGAGACCGACCTAGCGCAAGTGAAGGACGTGGCCGAAGTGTTCGCCGCCTGGAAGTTCGATGCGGTGTTCCACCTGGCCGCCCTGTCGCTGGTGGGCGACAGCATGCGCGACCCGCTGCATTACATCCGCACCAATGTCGGCAATTCGCTGGGCCTGGCAGAGGCCGCGGTGCGGGCGGGGGTGAAGCGCTTCGTGCTGAGCTCCACCGCCGCGGTGTTCGGCGTGCCAAGGCTGACGCCGATCGACGAATGCGCGCTGCGTGAGCCGGTGAACCCGTATGGGGCGAGCAAGCTCATGGTCGAACAGGGGCTGGCTTGGGCCGTCACCGCGCATGGGCTGCACAGCGCCTGCCTGCGTTACTTC
>JACMRO010000075.1 GCA_014376425.1 Rubritepida sp. | reverse complement strand
GGAGCGGGGCGACGTCTGGAGGTCGTAAACCCAGGCGAAGCGTGCTGCCCGCAAGCGCCAGGCCAGCCGCGCCATGGCGGCACTGCCCCATGCCGGCCGACCATCCGCCCACACCTCGTCGAACCACGGCGCGGCTTGGCCGAGCCCGGCGAAGGGTGGCGTCGTCAGCAGGGTGATGTGGGCGCCTGGATGCCGCGCCCGTATTGCCGCGAAGGGGCCGAAGCCCTGCACGAAGTCGCCCAGCGCGCCGAGCTTGATGACCAGGATGTTCACGCCAGCTCCCGATAGACGTCCAGCGTCGCCGCCTGCATCGCCCGGGTGGTGAAGCCTGTCAGCACGGCGGCGCGGGCGGCGGTGCCAAGAGCGAAGCGCGCCTCGGCCGGCATGGCCAACACCGCGGCGATGCGCGCCGCCAGCGCAGCCACGTCGCCCGGTGGCGTCAGCCAACCGGTCTCGCCGTGGCGGATGGTCTCACGCGGGCCGCCCAGATCCGTGGCGATCACCGGTCGGCGCATGGCCTGCGCCTCGATCACCACCCGGCCGAAAGCCTCGGCATCGGTGCTGGCATGGACGACCAGATCGGCCGCCGCCAGGGCCGCGGGCATGTCCGCGGTGTGGCCCGGCAGGACGAGCCGCACGCCATGCGCCGCTGCAAGCTGCCGAAGCTCCGCCGCATAGGCAGGCCGGCCATCGCCCAGCAACACCGCCAGCGGCGGGTCTGGCACCCGGCCCAGCGCCTCGATCAGCACCGCCTGGCCTTTCCAGCGGGTCAGCCGGGCTGGCAACAGCACCACGGGCTGGTCCGGGCCCCCGGCCGAACCGCCGGCAATACCCCAGGCCGTGCGCTGCGCCGCCACCCGTGCCGGCGCCACGGCGTCCGGGTCGAACAGAACCGGGTCGACGCCGCGCGGGATCAACCGGATGGCAGCGTCCGGGTGGCGGGCCGCGATATGCGCCGCGATGAAGCGGCTGATGGCGATGACCCGTTCACCACGCGCCATCACCGCATTGTAATGGCGCTTGCCAGGCAGGTTCTCATTGTAGGTGCCATGCCAGGTGGTGACGAAATGCGCGCCGCTCAGCCGTGCCGCACGCCACGCCGACCAGGCGGGCGCGCGGGAGCGGGCGTGGATGATGGCGACCCCCTCGCCCCCGACCAGCTGCGCCAATGCTGCCCCGTTGCGCCAGATTGCCAGTTTCCGGTCCAGCGGGAGAGTGACATGTCGCGCGCCCAGGGCCTCGAGTTCCGGCACCAGGCGCCCGCCGGCACTGGCGACCAGCGCCCGGCCGCCGGCCTGCACCACCGCCGCAGCGATCTCCAGCGTGCCGCGCTCCACGCCGCCGGCGTTCAGCGCCGGCAGCACCTGCAAAACCGTGGGAACCATCGCGGGCTGTGTGCCCGCCCCCGGCTCACCCGTAAAGGCTGTCGATGTAGCGCATCGAGGGCGGCGAGGAAGCGCGCCGGCGCGGTGCGGAGGCGGGGCTGCGGGCGGATGGCCTGGGCATCGGCTGATCCAGCCCGGCGGGCTCCGGCAGGGACAGGAAATTCGCCGCGGCCGAGGTACGGGCCATGAGCGCCTGCATCTGCGGATCCTTGTCGCCATCGGGCTGCATCAGCGCGTCCATCGGGCAGAAGAACTCATGCGCCGCTGGCATCTGGCTTTCGGCAAAGCCCTCGTAATGCTCTTGCTTGAGGCCGTAGAGCACCCGGATGTCGCGCACCGGCAACACGACGGGGCCGACCGGCTCGGACTTGAACATCGGCAGCAGACGCCAGCGCGGCAGCGTGGTTTCCGGCAGGGTGGGCGCCAGCAGCCAGGACTGTGGGCAATAGACCTGCATGCAGCCGATGCTGGGCGCGAAACGGCTGCGCTTGTCCAGCAGGTTGTTCATCGTGCTGCAGGCCTCGATGCAGAGGATGTCGGCATAGGGATCGGCCGGGTCGGCGCTGAAGTGCAACCAAAGCCCGTCCGGTAGGGTGCGGAGGTGCCGGCTGCCCGGTAGCTTCAGGAAAGGCTGGCAAGCTTTAGCCCAGTTGTCGGGCCTGGCACGCAGCCAGGTCCCCGGCTGCTTGAGCGTACGCGGCATCCCCGGCGGCCGTTGCGGCCAGGTAGCAAGCGAACGCCGGACGCGGGAGTCCAGCGAAACGCAGGCGGGGTAGCTTGGATAATCGCCCATGGGGTGAATATAACTCTCTCTCTACAACCTATGAGAGTAAACAGCACTCGTGCGCTCTTTCGAAAGCATTTTTTAAGCATCGCTCAAGAAATTTGCATCCGGCGTTATAAAGTGTTGCGTGATGATCACTTTCGCACACCAAAATACCTCACGGAAACGCGACCAGCTAACTCTCAATCTTAGCCCCGATCGTTTATCTGGCGATAATCCCGGGTGGCGGCGCCAGTGTAGATCTGCCGTGGCCGGCCGATCCGCTGCGCCGGGTCCTCCACCATCTCCTTCCATTGGCTTACCCATCCGATTGTCCTTGCCACGGCGAAGATGACGGTGAACATCGAGGTCGGGATCCCCATCGCCTTTAAAATGATGCCCGAGTAGAAATCCACATTTGGGTATAGCTTACGCGATACGAAATATTCGTCCGTCAACGCGATCCGCTCCATTTCCATCGCCATGTCCAGCAGCGGCTCGTTTTTGATCCCGAGTTCCTGCAGAACTTCGTGACAGCTTTCCTTCATGATCTTGGCGCGCGGATCAAAATTTTTGTAAACGCGGTGGCCAAAGCCCATCAGCTTGGTGTGGCTGTTCTTGTCCTTTACCTCGGCAATAAACTGCGGGATTTTGTCGGGCGTACCGATCTCACCCAGCATCTTCAACACCGCTTCGTTGGCGCCGCCATGCGCTGGGCCCCACAGCGCGGCAATGCCCGCTGCGATGCAGGCAAACGGGTTGGCGCCGGTCGAGCCGGCCAGCCGCACGGTCGAGGTGCTGGCATTCTGCTCATGGTCGGCGTGAAGAACCAGGATGCGGTCCATCGCCTTCTCCAGCACCGGACTTACCACATAGGGTTCCGCCGGTACCGAGTTCAACATGTGTAGGAAGTTGCCGGCATAACTCAGGTCGTTGCGCGGATATACGAAGGGCTGACCCAGAGCGTATTTATACGCCATGGCCGCGATCGTCGGCACCTTGGCGATAAGCCGGAAGGCGGCGATCTCGCGCTGCCGCGGATCGGCGATGTTGACGTTCTCATGATAGAATGCGGCCAACGCGCCCACCACGCCGCACATGATCGCCATGGGATGCGCGTCGCGCCGGAAACCGTTGAAGAAGTTGCGAATCTGCTCGTGGACCATGGTGTGGTAAGTCACACCGTTCTTGAATTCCACCAGCTCGGCCGCACTGGGCAGCTCGCCGTTCATCAGCAGATAGCAGACTTCGACGAAGTCGCTGTGTTCAGCCAGTTGCTCAATTGGATAGCCGCGATAGAGCAGCACACCGGCGTCGCCATCGATGTATGTGATGCGGCTTTCGCAGCTCGCCGTCTCGCCATAGCCTGGGTCGAAGGTGAAGATGCCCAGGTCGCCGTAGAGCTTGCGGATGTCGGCCACCGGCGTACCCAGCGTGCCTTCCAGCAGCGGCAAGGTCGCGCTCTTGTTGCTACCGTCGAGCGTGATGGTGACCGAACCGGTCCGTGTGCTGCTCATGCGTGGCCATCCTCAGAAGCGTCGCCGCGGGACAGGGCGCGCCGGTTTATATTGCGGTGCAGCTTAATCCAGCCGCGGCGCTTGTCCACTGAGGCTGGCGCGGCTGAGGCTACGGCGGCGCCCACATGCCGCGCCCGGCCGCGCGCGCAGTCTGCTCCAGCGGCACCAAAGCCGGCTGCAGTGCCGCATCGGCCCGCGCCCAGCCCGCCATCACGAGCGAGCCGTTGATCTCTACCCCGCCGGCGCGGCAGGTGCCCAGCGCGCGGCCCATGCGGTCCTGCCCCTGGATGCGGCATTCGACCGATCGATCGCGCACCAGCCGCGCCAGTTCGGCGGCCGCCATGCCGCCGCAATCGGCCACCGCGCCGCAGGCCTGGCCGCGCGCCGGCGCCTCCAGCCCGTACAGCCGCAGCACCCGGTCGCCCAGCCGCAGCGTTTCGCCATCCACCACCCGCACTTCCGCCGGCAGCGCGCCCCAGTCGGGTGTGCGGGGCGCCGAGCCCAGCAGCGCGCCGGGGCGCAGCACGGTGACGAGCATCACCAGCATGCCGGCAGAAGCCAACAAGGCCACCAGGCGACCCATCTTTTGCGGAGAACGGGCAGATTTGAAGATGCGACGCCGCTGCATGAACCGAGCGTTAACCCGCCAGCCTCACCCCTGGCAACCGGTTGAAACCCGCGTTTCGATAACGTGATGGGCCAACGATCCGGAACAGCCGGTCAGTATCCTGCGCTCAGCCATCGACCCAGAAACGGGGCGCCTTGCGCCATTTCCGCCACGCGCCGAGTGCTGCGTCACGGCTGCCCGCGGCACGGCCCAAGGCCAACCCCTCGGCCAGGCCCAGCGCCCAGCCGGGGGCGCCCAGCTGCCGCACCAGGCCACGCGCCACCTCGGCATCATTGGCCAGGCCCAGCGACTCCTGCAGCCGCGCCAGCCGGCGCAGGTAACGGCGCGGGGCAGGGGCGTCCCACAGCGGCGCCAGCCATTCAGCGGCGTACCGCAGGCGCTTGCCATCCAGCCGCAGGGCATGAAGCTGGGCCGGCGGCAGGGTTTCGATGTCGGCGCCAGCACGCCGCAGTCGTCGGTGACGCTTGCCCAGCACCCGTGTGGCGAAGTCATGAAGGTCGCGGCGCGGCGGCATCGCCTCCAGCGTCTCGATCAGCGCCGCCGCCTGCCAGAGCACGGCACGCAGGGCAGGGCCGGCCAGCAGCGGCGGCAGCGCGCCATAGGCGGATAGACGGGCGGCGGCGGCGCGGCGATGCAGGGGCACCAGCCGCGGCTCATCGGGCAGGGTTTCGGACAACAACCGGCCCAGCCCGGCGACGAAGACGTCCAGGTCGCGTGCCGGGCCCAGTGCGGCGGCCAACCGTTTCAGGTTTGCATCGCATGCCGCCAATGGATCGTCGCCCGGCAGGCGGCCGTCCAGTGCCGACCGGCACAACTTCAGCACTGACCGCATGCGCCGCAAGGCAACGCGCGCCTGGTGCACGCCGGTGGGCGGCGCATCGGCGCGGCAGGTCGGGCCGTGCAGCGCCAGCTGACTCAGCCCATCGCGCAACGCCGCGGCCAGGGCCGCGCCGATCTCGGTCTGCCCCGCGGCAGGGGGCCGCCCGCCTTCGCCGCGAAGCACCGGCTGCGCGGGAAGCTGCCTGGCCAGCGCCGCCCCAAGTGCGGAGATGTCAACCGGTGCGGCGCTTTCGCCCCGCAGGCGCAGCGCGCCGCCCGCCTCTTGGAACAAGGACACCTGCACCGACGCACCGACGCGGCTGAGACGGCGCTGCCGCCCATCCGCCACCGCTTCCCACGGCGTCCGGTTAGGCCCTAACGCGCGGATCGCCGGGTGGCGCAACAGGCGGGTCAGCGCATCGGCGGGCAGCGCTATCTCGATGGCGGGCGCAATTGGGTTGGCCGACAATCAGCCCGGGCCTTCCGTCGCATCCGCTAGGCTCTCGGCCCCCGGCAGGTCGCGCGGGGCCACGAACTGCATCAACCGCCCGCCGCCATCCGTCAGCCCCTGCCAGGGCGTGGCGATGGCGAATTCGGTCAGCGCGCCGGTCGGGTAGGCACCGCGCAGCCTAAACCGCGCCGGCGAGGGGTCGCCGTGCGGTGACAGCAGGTTCAACGATAATTCGTGCAGCCCCGGGTTGTGACCGATCAGCAGGACCGAGCGTGCTGTTTCCGGCACCCGGTGCAGCAGCCCCAGCAGGCTTTCCCACGGCGCCAGGTAGATCTCGTCCAGCACCTGTACGATCGGGCTGCCTTCGAGCGGGTTCAGCGCATCAAGCGTTTGCAGAGTGCGCCGGGCGGAGCTTACAAGGACCACGTCGGGCAGCAGCCGCAGCCGCGTAATCTCCGCCGCCATGCTGCGGGCAGCCAGCCGGCCCCGGTCGTTAAGCGGCCGCGCGTGATCGGGCAGATCCGGGTCGTCCCAGGCGGATTTCGCGTGGCGGAGCAGGAGCAACTGGCGCATGTTTGGTAAGAATGGCACGCCCGCTGCCCGGTTGCCATCGCGGGGCGGCGCCCCATTTCCGGGGCGCGGTGGGGATCGGACATGAACGGCAGGATTGCGATACTGGGTGCGACGGGGGGCATCGGCGCCGCCCTGGCCAGGCGGGTGCTGGCGGCCGGCGGCACGCCACTGCTGCTGGCGCGTGACGCCGCGCGGCTCCAGGCGCTGGCTGCCGAGCTGCCTGGCGCGGAGAGCCACGTGGTGGATGTGGCCGATGCGGCGGCGGTACGGGCCGCACTGGCCGGCCCGCTTGCCGGGCTGGCCTATTGCGTGGGCTCCATCGTGCTGAAGCCCTTCGCCCGCGCCACCGAGGCAGATTTTCTCGATGCCTTCCGCCTCAACGTGCTGGGCGCGGCCATGGCGGTGCAGGTCGCGGCGCCCGAACTGGCGAAGTCGGGCGGAGCGGTGGTGCTGTTCAGCAGCATCGCCGCCCGGGTGGGCTTCGGCCTGCACTCCGTGATCGGCACCGCCAAGGCGGCGGTGGAGGGGCTGACGGTGGCACTGGCGGCGGAACTCTCGCCCGAGGTGCGGGTGAACTGCATCGCGCCCAGCCTGACCCGCACCCGCATCGCCGAGCCCTTGACCCGCAACGCGCAGATGGCCGATGCCATCGCCAAGCTGCACCCCATACCCCGGCTGGGTGAGCCCGATGAAATGGCGGCGCTGGCCGCATTCCTGCTCGGCCCCGATGCGGGCTGGATCTCCGGCCAGGTGCTGCCAGTGGATGGCGGGCGGTCTTCGCTGCGCGGCAAGGGCGGCACGTGATGGGCCGCCGCGCCCTGGCCGCGCTGGCCGCAGCGCCGGCGCTGGCCCAGGGCGGGCAGCCGGCCGATTACCGCTGGAAGGTCACCCGCAATGGCAGCGAGATCGGCAGCCATACCGTCGTCTTCCGGCGTGAGGGAGATACGCTGTTGGCGCAGTCGGATGTGCTGATCGCGCCGCGCGTGCTCGGCGTCGTGGTGTACCGCTATGAGCATCGCTACACCGAGGTGACGCGCGCTGGCCGGATGGTCTCAGTGCGATCACGCCTGAACCGCAACGGCAGCATCGTCGAGGTCGAAGCGGAGGCGATGGCGGGCGGTGTTGCCGTTCGTGGCCCCGAGGGCGTGCTGCGGTTGCCGCCCGATGCGGCGCCGCTGTCGTGGTGGCATCCCGAGCGTTTCGGCGGCGCGGCCCCGTTATTCGGCACCACGACCGGTAAGCTGATGGATTTGCGCTGGACCCGCGCCGGCCTGCCCGCCGGCGGCACACGCTGGCACTGCGAGGGCGAGGTGGATGCGACCATGGATTACGACGCACCCGGCCGCTGGGTCACCTACGCCGTGGTCGGGGACGACGGCTCGACCGTGCGCTACAGCGCTGCCTGATGGGAAGCCTGCGTGTCATCCTGGGCGATCAGCTTAGCCACAGCCTGTCGGCCCTGGATGGACTGGACCCGGCGCGCGACACCGTCCTGATGATGGAGGTGATGGGCGAATGCGAATACGTCCCGCACCATCCACAGAAGATTACGCTGATCCTGTCCGCCATGCGGCACTTCCGCGATGCGCTGGCCGCACGGGGCGTGCCAGTGCGCTACGTCGCGCTGGACGATCCGGACAACACCGGCACCCTGTCGGGCGAGGTGGAGCGTGCCGCGCGGGCGTTGCGGCCGGACCGGGTGGTGGCGACCGAGCCTGGCGAGTGGCGCGTGCTGCAGGACATGCGCGGCTGGGAGGCAGCGCTGGGGGTGGAGGTCGAAATCCGCGCCGACGACCGTTTCCTCTGCCCGCTGCCCTGGTTCCGGCATTGGGCCGAGGGGCGCCGGGAGCTGCGCATGGAGTTCTTCTACCGTGAAATGCGTCGGCAGAGCGGGCTGTTGATGGAAGGTGACAAGCCGGTCGGTGGCCAGTGGAACTACGATTCGGAAAATCGTCGCCGGCTGCCCCGCGGTCTGGCGCCCCCGCCGGCGCCGCGCTTCCCGCCCGACGCCACGACGCGGGAGGTCATGGCGCTTGTCGCCGCACGTTTCAGCGCGAATTTCGGCGATCTGGATGGCTTTAACTGGCCGGTCACAGCGGTCGATGCCCGCGCCGCATTGGAAGCCTTCATAGCCCAACGCCTGTCGCTTTACGGCGATTATCAGGATGCGATGGCGACGGGGCAGGCGACGCTGTTCCACGCCCTGATCTCCACCAGCCTGAATTGCGGCCTGCTGTCGCCGCGCGAGGCCTGCGACGCCGCGGAGTCCGCCTACCACGCCGGCACGGCGCCGCT
>JACMRO010000074.1 GCA_014376425.1 Rubritepida sp. | reverse complement strand
CCCCCCCGCCGGATGCGCCCCGGGCGCAGGAGCGGACACTATTGTTTTTCGCGAAGCATCTGTAGCCGGGGCTGGGCCCCCGCCGGGTTTGGCCCGCGACCTTGAGGGGCCGCCGGGTCAAGCCCGGTGAGGACGACCGGGGCAGGCCACGCGCCCATGCTTTCAGGATCGATGGCCCGGCGCAGATAGGCGTCGCTTTGCGGCGCATATTCGGTCCAGAGCGCGCGAAGCCCCGCCAGCGGCGCTTCGTGCTGGCCGACGCGCAGATCAACCAGCGCAAACTCCTCCCGCTCCACCACCAGCAGCGCCGCCGAAGCGATGGCGCCATGTTCGCCGCCCGCCGCCTCGCCGGCTTCAAGGGCGGCGATCAGGCGCCCGGCCAGCGGGCCATCCAGTGCGGCGAAGGCGGCGGTGATGGCCGGCAACACCGAATCATTGGCCAGGATGTTGCCCAGTGCCAGCACCCGCGGCCCCTGCACCGCACCCGAACGCGGCTTTACCAGCGCGCCATGGAAGAACGCGGTGTCTCCCCACTGGTCGATGACGCCGATCTGGCGCCAGCGGTGATCCGGCGTGGAGGCCGCCAGCGCCGCCACCGTCTGCGCCGCCGGGCACCCTGACTGCAGCAGCGCCAGGCCGCGCGGCCCCAAACGCGGGTCGGTGCGATGCTGCGTCGCCACCACCCCTACCCCCGCCCGCGCCCAAGGCACCCTGGCGCCAACGCCGAAGCCCGATGTGGTGGTGGCGATGCCCAGCTGGCCCGTGCGCGGGCAGTGACCGAGAACAGAGAAGGTCACGCCATCATCGCCAGCGAGAGCGGCGTGATCGCATCGCCATCGCGGCCGAGGTAGTCCCGGCCCGCCGCGTCGCGCAGGGCGCGCGCCTGCGATTCGGCCAGGATGCCGGCGGCATTGCCCACGTCGTAACGGGTCGGCCGGCCATCACGCCAGACGGTCTCGCCGCCGACGATGACGCGTTTCACCGCCCGCTCGGCGGCATGATGCACCAGCGACCGCAGCGGGTCGCGCGCCGGCACCATCAGGGGGTGGGCGCAATCCACCAGCACCAGGTCGGCCGCCATGCCGGGCGCCAACCGCCCCAGATCAGGCCGGCCCAACGCCGCCGCCCCGCCCACCGTCGCGGCGTGGAAGACCATGGCGGTGTCGGCCGCCGCCAGGTCGTGCCGCTGGCCGCGCGCCAGCAGGATCGCCAGCCGCATCTCCTCGATGAGGTTGTGCGGCGCGCAGTCGGTGCCCATGCCCATGCGCACGCCGCGCGCCCGGTAGGTGCCGAAATCCCTCAGCTGCTCGCCGTAGCGGGCGAAGGGGGTGGGGCAGTGCGCCACCGCCACCCCATGCTCCGCCAGCAGCCCCAGATCGGCGCGGGTGTGCCAGCCGATCGAGGGATGCTCATCGAGGAAGATGCAGTGCCCCAGCACTGTGGTGGGCGACAGCAGGCCAATTTCCGCCGCCCACTGGATGGGGGTGCGGTTATGGCGGCGGATGATCTCGCGCACTTCGACCACGGCCTGCGCGATGTGAATGGTGAAGGGGCGGCCGCGGTCATGCGCCAGGGCCGCGGCCTCGCGCAGCAACTCCTCCTCCACCGTATCGATCTGGGCGGGGAAGACGATGGCGGAGAGGCGGCCGGAGGGGTCGGCCTCGGCCTCGTCCATCAGCGATTGCGCGGCACGGAAGCCGCGCTGCCCGGCCTGCGCGTCCCAGTTCCACGTCACCGTCTGCGGTGCCGTCATCCCCCATTGCGCGGAAGCGAAGCCGGGGCCGGCCCAGACGCGCAGGCCGCTGTCGCGCATCACCCGCATCCAGGCAGGGAACGGCGCCGTCAGATCCACCAGCGAGGTGACGCCCGCGGCCATCAGCTCGGCATAGGCCAGGCGCATCGCGGCCTCACGCCCGGCTTCGTCCAGCCGGTAGGCCTGGCTGCGTTCGAACAGCCCGGTCATCTGCTGCTCGGGCACGCCATGGTCCTCCCGCACGCCGCGCATGCCGGGCTCGGTGGTGGGGTGGGCGTGGATGTTGACCAGGCCGGGCATCGCCAGCATGCCGGCAGCATCGATGATCTCGCCATCGAAGGGGGCGGCGGCGTGCGGCGTGATGGCGGCGATGCGGCCGCCTTCGATCAGGATGTCACGACCATTCGCATAGGCGTGTGCGGCGCCATCCCACAGAATGGACCAGGCGGCGTTTCGAATCAGGGTGCGCATCGCGGCAGAATGGCCCGCCATTCCGCCGCGCGCCAGCCGGTCTAGTTCACCCCGGGATCGAGCCACCCCACGCAGCCATCGGCGCGTCGATACACCACGTTCAGCGCGCCCGACGCATGGTTCCGGAACAGCATGACCGGCAGATGCGCCAGGTCGAGCCGCATCGCGGCCTCGCCCACCGTCAGCCGCAGGATGTCGGTCGCGGGTTCGGCCACCACCGCCGCATGCTCGGCCCCGCGGATCTCCTCGGCTTCGTCATCGCCGTCGTCGCGCAGCACGTACTCGCGCGCGGTCTCGGGCATGCCGCGCTCGGCGCCCTTCACACCCCCCTGGGCACGGGCATGCTCATTCACCCTTCGGCGGTAGCGTCGCAGTCGCTTGCCGACATGTTCTGCCGCCTGGTCGAAGGCACGATGCGCATCGGCCGCCTGCCCTTCGCCGCGCATGATCAGGTTGCGGCCGGCATGGAAGTTGATGTCGCAAGCGAAGAAGCTTCGCACCTTGCTAAAGGTGACGCGGGCTTCCATCGCATGGTCGAAATACTTCCCGGCAATGGTGCCGAGGCCGAATTCGACATGGGTGCGCAGCGCGTCCCCGGTATCCACCTGCTTGCCAGCCACTGTGATGTGCATATTCGCGATCATCCCTTCGGGTTGCGAAGGTCAGCCACGCGGGACACCGGCTTTACGCCACGGCCGTTGCGGCCTTCCCTTCCTTCTCACGCTTCCGCTGCACCGAGCTTGGTATGCGCAAAGCGTCCCGATACTTCGCCACAGTGCGGCGGGCGATGTCCACACCTTCCTGTCGCAGGCGTGTCACAATCGCATCGTCGGACAGGATCGCTGTCGGGGATTCCTGGTCCACCATCGCCTTGATCCGGTGCCGTACTGCGGCTGCGCTGACGGATTCGCCGCCGGCGGTGCCGTTGATGGCGGTGGTGAAGAAGAATTTCAGCTCCAGGATGCCGCGCGGCGTGGCGATGTACTTGTTGGCGGTGACCCGGCTGACCGTGCTTTCATGCATTTCCACGGTCTCGGCGACCTCGCGCAGGATCAACGGCCGCAGGAATTCGACGCCGTGGCGAAAAAACCCGTCCTGCCGCTGCACGATGTCGGCCGCGACCTTGAGGATGGTGTTGGCCCGCTGCTCCAGGCTTTTCACCAGCCAATTCGCGGTCTGCAGCTTTTCGGTGATGAAGGTTTTCTCGGCACGCTTCGCGGTCGTCAGGCAGCGCGCGGCGAAGCCCTGGTTGATCAGCACGCGCGGCAGCGTGTCGGGGTTCAGCTCCAGCAGCCAGCCACCCTCGGGCGCCGCACGCATCAGTACGTCGGGCTGCACCGGCATGGCCGGCGTGGTGTCGAAGCCCGCGCCGGGCTTTGGGTCGAGGCGTCGGATCTCGGCGATCATGTCTGCCAGATCCTGCGCATCGACGGCACAGATGCGCTGCAGCTCGGCATGCTCGCGCCGGGCCAGCAGCGGCAGGTGGTCCAGCAAGGCCTGGATGGCGGGGTCCAGCCGGTTGCGCTCGGCCAGCTGTGCCGCCAGGCATTCCGCCAGGTCGGCCGCGAACATCCCCACCGGATCGAAGCGCTGCAGCCGCAGCCGCACGGCTTCGACCTTCCCCGGCCCACAGCACAGCCGGGCCGCCATGGCGTGCACATCGACCATCAGGCGGCCCGAGGGTTCAAGCATGGCCAGCATGGCGCTGGCGATCAGCCGTTCCTGCGGGTCGCGGAAAGTCAGGCGGATCTGTTCGGACAGATGTTCGTGCCGGGTGGCGCCGCGCCCGGGCAGGTCGTCCATCGTCGACAGGTCATCGGCGAAATCGCTCCGCCCGCCGGCCGAGGATGAGAAAGGCGTGCCCTCGTCATGCACGTTCGACCAGTCGGCATCCAGCGGCGCCGCGTGCTCGGCCGGCAGGCTGTCGGCATGGGCGGCGGTGGCGCTGTCCTGGCCGGCCTGCGCCGGCAGGGTGTCGGCGCGGCGGGTATCCTCCATCGCGGGTTCCGGCCGCTCATCGCGCTCCAGCAGCGGGTTGCGCTCCAGCTCCTCCTCCACGAAGGCGCCGACCTCGACATTGGAGCTCTGCAGCAACTTGATCGCCTGGCGCAGTTGCGGCGTCATCACCAGCGACTGCGACTGCCGCAGGTCGAGGCGCGGGCCTAGTGCCATGTCTGGGCCGCCTTTTTGGCGAGGTCTGGAGCCATGGCTGACAGTCTACAGCGAAAATCTCTCGCCGAGGTAAACGCGGCGCACGCCCTCATGCGCGACGATGTCCCGGGGGGTGCCCTCCATCATCACCTGGCCGTCATGCATGATGTAGGCGCGGTCGATGATCTCGAGCGTTTCTCGCACATTGTGCTCGGTGATGAGCACGCCGATGCCGCGATTTTTAAGGTGCTTCACCAGGTCGCGGATTTCGGCGACGGCGATCGGGTCGATGCCGGCCAGCGGTTCGTCCAGCAGGATGTAGGCGGGGTGGGTGGCCAGGGCGCGTGCGATCTCGCAGCGCCGCCGTTCGCCGCCCGACAGCGCCAGGGCCGGCGCGCGTCGCAGATGGCCGATGCCGAATTCGGCCAACAGGTTGTCCAGCATCTGCTCACGCCGGTCGCGCACCGGCTCCACCACCTCCAGCGCGGCGCGGATGTTGTCCTCGACCGACAGGCCCCGAAAGATGCTGGCTTCTTGCGGCAGGTAGCCCAGGCCCAGGCGGGCGCGGCGGTACATCGGCATCTTCGTCACGTCATGGCCGTCCAGGGTCACCGTGCCCTCATCGGGGCTGACCAGGCCGGTGATCATGTAGAAGGTGGTGGTCTTGCCAGCGCCATTCGGCCCCAGCAGCCCCACCGCCTCGCCGCGCTTGAGGCTGAGCGACACGCCGCGCACCACCGGCCGCTTGCGGTAGCGCTTGACCAGCCCGGTGGCGACCAGCCCGCCGCCGCCCTCGATCGCCTGCAGCGCGCCTACCGGCCCGATCGGCTGGATTGTCATCGTGGCGCTGCCCGTTGTTGTTGTTGTTGCGGCACGATCAGCCCCTGCACCCGCTGGCCGGGCGTGTTCACCAGGCGCGAGATGCCGGTGTTCAGGTTCACCAGCGCCTCGGTCCCGTTCACCTGGTTGTCGCCGCGGGTGATGCGGACATTACCCAGCAGCCGTGCCAGCCCGGTTTCGGCCGAGTAGACGCCCCGGTCGCCGCGCACCACCTCGGTCTCGGTGCGGATCTCGACATGGCCGAACAGCTCCACCCGGTCGATCCGGCCCGACCCCGGCGGCGGCGGCGCGGCACCCGGCGTCGTGCTGCGCACCGGCGCGGGCGTGCCATCGGGCGTCATGTAGGAGACCAGCGTATCAGCGCCGTCATAGCGGTTGTCGGCCGTGGTCAGCACGGCGTTGCCACGCGCGACCGCCATGCGCCGCTGGCTCCAGTATTCCAGGCTGTCGCGGGCGACGATGCGTTGACTGGGCGTCGTCAGGGAAAGGCCGCGGCCGGTTAGCACCAGCACCGCCTGGTCGATGTCGTACACCGCGCGGTCGCCCGTCGCGGTATCGGTCGCGGTGGCGATGCGGACGTTCTGCTCCGCCTCCAGCCGGAAAATTTCGTTACCGCCGGACATGGTGGCCTCGGCGGCACTGCCAGGCGCGGGCTGGGCGGCCGGCTGGGCGGCTGCCGCGCCGGCTTGCGGCCGGTACCGGGCCAGCAGCCGGGCGGCGGTGACCGACACGCCGTCGCGCCCCGCCTGGGCATTGCCACGGGCGATGACGACGCGCTGCTCCTGCCGCCATTCGATCCCGTCGGTGCTGGTGATGTCCACCGGCCCACCCTGGCTCATGTCGAGGTTCTGCGCGGCTACCGGGAAAGCGAGCAGCAAGGCGGCGAGCGCGTGCCTCACTTCTGCCGGCCCTCCAGCACGGCACGGGCGCGGCCGGTGAAGACCATCACGGCGCCGCGCTCGGTCAGCTCGAAGCCTTCGGACACGATGGTGCCGAAGGGGCCCTGTGCCTGGGTTGGACGGCGGCTGCTGGCGCTGCCCGCGGTCAGGTCCACTGCAGCCGTCTCGCTTCGGAAACGGGTCCCATTATCGTGATAGATCGTCACGTCGCCCTGCAGGTCCAACCAGTTGCGGCCGCGATCATACACGCCCTCGCGGGATTCGAGGAAAATCCAGGCGCCATCGGTCATTGTGATATCGGCCCGAGGCGCGTCCAGGTCGATGATCTCGGCGCCGGGCGCCACCACCCCGGGCTGCTGCCGCGCCACCTGGGCGGTGACGGTGTAGGGGCGGTTCAGCTCATCCAGGCCCTGGTACAGGGGCGCGGTGACCTGCAGCGCTTCGGCCACCATGCTCGGGCCACGGCGGAAGGACATCCGGCCCTCCTTGCCGGCGATGTCGGGCCAGAACAACAGCAGGCACAGCAGCGCCAGCGCGATGGCGGGCAGCGCCAGCTTGGCCAGCCGCACCAGCGCATGGCGCCGGGCCATGCCGCGCAGCGAGGGCGCGACCCGGGCGCGGGAGGGTGCCAGCATGTCGCGCCGCGCCGGCAGGGCGGCGACGGGCGAAAGGCCAGGCCGGGGGACCGTGCCGCTCATGCCACGCCCGCCCGCAGCAGGTCGTGGATGTGCAGGATACCGATCGGCTGGCCCTGGCCGCCCACCACGAACAGCGCGGTGATGTGGCCGGCCATGATGTGCAGCGCCTCCGCCGCCAGCGCGTCCGGGCCGATGGTGCGCGGGGCGCGGGTCATCACCCCGCCGGCGGGGCGCGCCAGCAGGTCGCCGCCATCGCGCAGGGCGCGGCGCAGGTCGCCATCGGTCACGATGCCGGCCAGCCGGCCATCCTCGACGATGCCCAGGCAGCCGAAGCGGCCGGCGGTCATTGCCACCAGCGCATCGGCCATCGGCGTCTCGGGCGGGGCCAGCGGCATATCGCCATGCATCAGCTGCGCCACCCGCATCAACTTCGCGCCCAGCTTGCCGCCGGGATGGAAGACCCGGAAATCGGTGGCGGTGAAGCCGCGGCGCGTCAGCAGCGCCACCGCCAGTGCATCGCCCAGCGCCATCTGCATCGTGGTGCTGGTGGTGGGCGCCAAGCCCATCGGGCAGGCCTCGGCCGCCGCGGGCAGCACCAGCGCCACATCGGCATCACGTGCCAGGCTGCTGTCGGCGCGGCCAATGATGGCGACCAGCGAAAGGCCGAAGCGCTTGCAATGGGCGACGAGATCGGACAGCTCCGCCGTCTCGCCGCTATTCGACAGCGCCAGGACGGCGTCGCCCGGCACGATCATGCCCAGATCGCCATGGCTGGCCTCACCCGGGTGGACGAACAGCGCCGGGGTACCGGTGGATGCCAGGGTGGCCGCGATCTTTCGGCCGACATGGCCGGACTTGCCCATGCCCGACACAACCAGACGGCCGGTGCATGCCGCCAGCAGTTCCACCGCCGCATCGAAGCGTTGGTCCAGCGCCGCCGCCAGCGCCGCCAGCGCATCGGCTTCCAGCGACAGCACCTGCCGGCCGACGGCCTGGTGCGATGAGGAGACAGGGAGATCCACGACGGGTCTATGCAAGACGTGACACGGTAGGGTCAACAACATCGGTCAAGAATTGTGCCAGCAAAAATTCAGACGCGTTCAGTGACCTTGATGGCAATCTTGCAGCCGGCCTTGATGACGGCCGAAAGCACACGGTAGCCCGGGGTCAGCTCGGCCTCGTGTTCCAGGCCGGTGTCGCGATGCTCCAGTTCCTCGGCCCGGAAGCGGCCAATATCCGTGCGCAAAGCGGCTTCGTCATCGCCCAGCGCCAGCTCCTGCGCGGCATAATGCTCGTCTATCGCCTCCTCCACCGCCACCGTGCAGGCCATCGCGGCGCGATGCCCCAGCGCGGCGGTGGCGGCGCCGAGTGCGAAGCCGGCGATGTGCCATAGCGGCAGCAAGGCGGTCGGCCGCACCCGACGGGCGCCTATCAGGTTGGAAAAGTGCTTCAGATGCACCTCCTCCTGCGCCTGCATGTGTTCGATGATCGGCTGGTATTTAGTGCCGCGCAGCACCGCCAGCTGGCCCTGATATATGCGCTTGGCGCCATACTCGCCGGCGTGATCGACGCGGATGAGACGTTCCAGGTAGTCGCGCGGCGTGGTCATGGGCGGCGTCCTTGCAAACTCGCCCTTAGGGCCACCAGGGCCAGGGCAACGCCATAAATGGTGTTCATCGCGGCCATGGAAAGCGGCAGGCCCGGAATGAGATACGCCGGTTCATCGCAGGGCTTGGTGGGGGCGGCTGCCATGCCGCGCATCAATTCCTCCACCGTAGCGCCGGTCGCCTGCGGCGCGGCGCAACCGGCCAGCGGGGATGGCCACCACCGGAATTCCACGCCCAGGTGGAAGGCACCGAGCATGGCTGAGGTAGCGGCGGCCAACGCCGCGCCGGCAAGGAGCCAGCGCGCCGCGGCAGGCCGCAACGCCGCGGCCAGAGCGAGCGTGGCCGCCGCCCAGTAAGGTGCGCGCTGCCACAGGCACAGCTCACAGGGGGCCAGGCCGAACCAGCCTTCGCTCAGCCGGGCGAAGACCGGTGCCGCCAGCGCCAGGGCGAGGACAAAAATTGCCATGATGTTTTCTGGATTTGCCTCCCGACGCTGGCAACCCCAAGCTGGGCGCATTCAGGTAAGGAAACGCAACATGCTCACGATCTGGGTCGGCGACGCGTCGAAACGCTGTGCCGGGGCGCCCTACTGATGCCCACCCTTGTGCGCCATGCCGACGCTGCGGGTTTCGAGCGCGGCCTGCGGGCCTTCTTCGAATATCGCGACCTGGGCGTGCGGGCGGAGACGGCGGGCGGCTTCGGCGCCCATGTCATCCGCGCCATCCCCGGCGAACATCCGGAGCCCAAATGGCACCGCCACCAGCTCGACT
This sequence comes from Rubritepida sp., assembly GCA_014376425.1. GTDB lineage: Bacteria > Pseudomonadota > Alphaproteobacteria > Acetobacterales > Acetobacteraceae > Rhodovarius. Next base: position 4,570 of record JACMRO010000074.1, on the reverse strand, counting down.
TTCAGTTCGTGGTGGTGCTGCGGGGCTGGGTGCGATTTGAATATGAGGATGTGGGCGAGGTGCTGTTGCAGGCAGGCAGCACGGCGCTGCAGCCGCCCATGGTCAGGCACCGGGAGGTAGCGCACAGCGATGATCTCGAGCTCATCGAGATCACCAGCCCGGCGGAGTTCGAGACGCTGCCGGGTTAAAGTCATGCGGCGGTCGACGAATGCATCGATCAGCGCCGCCCGCATCCATCAGCCGCTGGCGCGGATATTGTTGGCGCGCACAACCTCGCCCCACAACCGGTGATCGGTTGCCAGCATGGTCGGCAGCTTTTCCGGGGTGCCGCCGCCCAGCTCGTCGCCGCGGCCGGTGATGCGCTCGGCCGTCGCCGGGTCGGCCATCGCCGCGTTCAGGGCGGCGTTCAACCGGCTGACGATTTCGGGTGGCGTACCGGCGGCCGCGAAAAGGCCGATCCAGGCGTAGAAGGTGAAGTTGGCAATACCCTGCGCGGTCGCGGTCTGCACCGCGGGAAAGGCGGGGCTGGGGGTCGCGCCCGTGGCCAGCACGCCACGCAGCTGGTGAGCCTGCAGGAATGGCGCGACCACCGAAGCCGCGTCGAACATCAGGGAGAAGCGATTGGCGATGAAGTCCTGCATCGCCGGGCCCGAACCGCGATAGGGCACATGCGTCATCTCGGGGCTGCCCAGGCGTTCGCGCAGCAGCTCCATCGCCACATGGGTCATGGCGCCGGCGCTGGACGAGCCGTAATTGATCGACCGGCGAGGCTGGGCCGCGATCCAGGCGCGCAGCTGCGCCACGTTGGACACATTGATCGAAGGGTGGGTGCACAGTATCAGCGAGCATTGCAGCATATTGCCCACCGCCAGCATCTCCCGCGGATCGATGGTCATGCCGTCCATGGTGTGTGGGTTGATGGCCATGGGCGAGTTGTTGCCGACCAGAAGCGTTTAGCCGTCGGGGCGCCCGCGCATGACGTATTCTGTCGCGATATTGCCCGACGCACCGCCACGATTGTCGATCACCACCGGCACGCCCAGGCTCTGCTGCATGACCGGCTGCAACACACGGGCTGCGAAATCGGTCTGCCCGCCGGGCGGGAAGCCCACGACCAGGGTGACCGCCCGGCCGGGTGCCCAGCTGCCCTGTGCAAGTGCCGGCACCGCCAGGGTGGCGGCCAGTATATTGCGGCGTGTGGCCATGGTCTCTCTCCCGTTCCTGGGTGGGAGTATGCCTGCGCTGCCTATTTCGGTAATTGCCTCGCCAGCCGCCGTGCCAGGATATAGCCCAGCAGCCCGGACACCGGCGCCGCCGGCAGCACCAGCAGCCAACCGACATGCGCGCCATTCACCGCCAGCCCGAGCCCCACGCCCAGCATCAATCCACCCACCAGGCTGCCCAGCACGCCGGCGGTCAGCCCCAAAACCAAGATTTCTTCGCGTGTTGGCATAATCCGCAGTAAGGAGTTGCGCGTGGTTTTGACAAGGCCTCTTCGGCCGCCTATGACCCCTTCATTCCTGGGAAAGTGGCAGCGCCTTCGGGGCGCCTGCACGCCCGGCCTCTGAGCAAGGGGGCTGGGACTACCGGGACAACCCGCCGCGAACTCCATAAGGGGTCAGGCAACCACAGAAGGCCCACCCATTGCGGGTGGTGTATGCGCATGACCAAACGCGCCGAATCCAAGTACAAGATCAACCGCCGCCTGGGTGTCAACCTATGGGGCCGCGCCAAGTCACCGATCAGCAAGCGCGAGTATGGCCCCGGCCAGCACGGCCAGCGCCGCAAGAACAAGCCGACCGACTTCGGCATCCAGCTGATGGCAAAGCAGAAGCTGAAGGGCTACTACGGCAACATCGGCGAGAAGCAGTTCCGGAAGTATTACGATGAGGCAGTGCGCCGCAAGGGCGACACTTCCGAGAACCTGATCGAGCTGCTGGAGCGCCGGCTGGACTGCGTGATCTACCGGATGAAGCTGGCGATCACGCCCTTCGCGGCGCGGCAGTTCGTTAACCACGGTCACATCCTGGTCAACGGCAAGCGGCTGAACATCGGCTCCTACATCGTGAAGGACAACGACACGATCGAGGTGAAGGAGAAGTCCAAGCAACTGACCGTGCTGCTCGATGCGACGCAGAGCGCCGAGCGCGATGTGCCCGAATACATCGAAGTCGATCACCGGGCGATGCGCGGCAAGTTCCTCCGGGCACCGAAGCTGTCCGATGTGCCCTACCCGGTGCAGATGGAGCCCAACCTGGTCGTCGAGTTCTACTCGCGGTGACCAACGGGCCGGTGGGGGAAGACGCTCCTTCCACCGGTCAGCCGGCCCGGGTCAGCCTGCGGCGGGCTTTCGGGCTGGGCCACGCCGGCCGGCCCGAGGAACCGGATTCGACCTGCATGGCCGCGGGACTGCTGGACGGCGCAACCCTTGCCCTGCTCGGCCGCCCGTCCGGCGACGCGGAACGGCAGGCCGCGCTGGCCAAGCTGCTGCCGGCCCTGCAGGACGACCCGGCAGGCGCCGTGGCGGGCCTGCTGGCGGGGCTCCTTGCCTCGCCCGGGGCCCTGGCGCGGCCGCGATCGGACGATCTCTTCGACAGCGTGGTCAATGGTGTCTTCCGCGCCATGCTGGGTCGCGAGGCGGGGGCCGAGGGCCTGCGCGTCTGGCGCCAACTGATGGGCGCCACCTTCGACGAGGTGCCGCTGGAGGAATTCGTCTTCCGCTTCATCTCCGCCAGCATGGGCAGCGGGGAGTTTGCCGCGCGTCACGCGGCGCCCCTGGAAGCCGCGCTGCGCAACCGGCTGTTGCCGCCCCAGGCCGGGGTGGGCCTCAGCACCCATATCAGCCTGGGCCAGGATGGCTTCACCGCCGGCCTTCTGAAACGCTTCGACCTCAAGCGCTGGAGCGGCCCCTTCGACTGGTGCTCCACCAGCCCCGCCATCATCCGTGCCATTCTCGCCGATGATTTCGAACAATTCCTGGACCCGGATGCGTGGCGCACCATCCCGCTCGAGGACCGGCCGGACGGCCGCTTCTGGCAGTGCCACAACCCCGGTTACGAGCAGCGGCACGGCCATGCCTGCATCCTGCACAATCATGACATGACCCAGGAATGGGCGCAGGTGGCCATGCTACGCGCGGTCGAGCGGTTTCGCCGCTCGATCCGGTCACTTGCCAGCAAATTGGTGCTGCAGGTGGTGCGCGAGGGGACCGACCCGGGGCGCGAGTTCCTGCAGACCGCCGAGGCGCTGGAGGGCATCGGCCGCAACATCCATTTCGTGATGGTCTCGCTGCTGCCCGACGCCACCGAAGGGCCCTTCCCGGAGGTCGAGCCGGCTTTGGCCCGTGGCCCGCACCGGCTGCTGCGCGCCCGGCTGATGTCGCCCCTTCAGGGCATGCAGGCACGCGACCTGCTCGACGAGGTGGTGCTGTTGCGCGCGGCCCTGGTGGCCCCTGGCCTGGGCGAACCGCTAGAGCAGCCCTGAAGCCAGCCGCTGCCCGGCCCGCGCCAGGTCGGGCGGGGTGGAGAGATGGAACCACACGCCGTCATGCACCAGGCCGTGTAGCCGCCCCGCGGCGGCAGCGCGGTCGTAGCAGCGGTTGAGGCTGAACCGCCCCGGCGCCTCGGCCGCGACCAGCGCGGGGTCCAACATCTGGATGCCCGAGAAGACGTAGGGCGCCAGCTGGTGCGCCGCCGGGCGGGCCAGCAGCCCCAGCCCGTCCATCAGGAAGTCGCCCCGGCCCACCTCGTTCTCGACCTGGGTGGTGCGCACCAGCAGCAGCAACGCGTCCATCCGCGCGGGGTCGAAATGCCGGCGCAGGCGGGTCAGCGCCGGCGTCGGCCCATCCAGCCAGAAGGCGTCGCCATTGATCACCGGAAAAGGGTCGGCGCCCAGCCAGGGCAGCGCCTGGCGCACCCCGCCGCCAGTCTCCAGCAGCTCGGCCTCCAGCTGGATGCGGGTGCGCGGGGGGTCCCGCCCGGCCATGGCGGCGACCACCCGGGCGGCCTGCCAGTGTGCGTTCACCACGGCGTCATGCACGCCCGATTCGAACAGCCGGTCCAGCGCGTGATCAAGCAGGGAGCGCCCACGCAGCATCAGCAGCGGCTTGGCGGTGTGCGCGGTCAGCGGCCGCATGCGCTGGCCCAGCCCGGCGGCCAGCACCATGCCCTTCACGGGTTGGCCCGCCGCGCCGGCGGCACGTGGCTGTCGAGGAAGTCGCGCAGCGGCGCGGTTGCGGGGTGGCGCAGCGCGCGGGCCAGCAGGGCCCAGCAGCGCGGGCCGTGTTCCAGGTAGCGCGGCCGGCCGTCGCGTCGGTCCAGCGGTACCCACAGGGCGGCCACGCGCAGGTGGCGCTGCGCGGCGTGCACCGCCATGGCCGGCCCGATCTCGCGCGCGCCGGTAGCCACGGCGTATTGCGCCACGGTGGCGTCACGCAGCGCCTCGGGCACGTCGCGCCGGGCGTCCTCGACCAGGGAGACCAGGTCATAGAGCTGGTTGCCTATCGCGGCGTCCTGGAAGTCCAGCAGCCCCATGCGGTCGCCCAGCGGCATCAGGTTGGCGGGGAAGAAAT
>JACMRO010000073.1 GCA_014376425.1 Rubritepida sp. | reverse complement strand
CGCATGCCGGATGCAGCATGGGCGTCGAGCAGCCCGGTGATGTAGGCCGCGTAGCCGGCGTGTAAGCTGCCCGGCTCGCCGATCAGCTTTCGGGCCGCCGGATTGGCCGGGGTGCCCGGCAGGATCGGCTGGAGCAGCTCCCACTGCACCGGCAGCCGGTTCTTGGTGAACCCGCAGGCGGCCAGGTAGGCCACGTCGGCTTTGCGCGGCACCGTGAAATGAATGTTCGGCGCCGAGCTCAGGCTGTGGCGAAGGCCGGGCGCGGCCCATTCCAGGCCTGAGAGGTTGGTCCCGATGGCTGTCGGGGGCATTTTTGCCTCGGGCTGCCCGGCCGCCTGCGCAGGCTGGCGGCCCCAGAAGGCCAGGGCAGCCATGGATGCGGCGGCCTGTGAAAATTCTCTCCTGTGCATGCGGGGTTTCTCCGTGGAAGATCGGTGCCGGCCTTTTTTTTCATCCCGGCAGGACAGTCGGGGCAATTTCAGCCATTCCGGGGCCTGGCCCTGTTTTTTAAGGCAACGCCGGCCCATCGTCAATCAGCAACCGGCCTGTTGACACGCCAGCCCGCGACCGATTCGCTGGGAAATTCAACAACCTTCACCCGCAGCGCCAAAACCGCCTGGGCCACCTGCGCAGCGGGTCGATGCGCTGCACCGCCTTGACCACCGCCACGGCCTGGCAACCCGGCGCGGGGCCGTCCGTCAGCTCGGCGGCTTATTGCGCGATGCCGGGGTCGATGGCCTGAGCAAAGGCAATGTGGTTGCCGGCGGGATCGGTGATCATCAGGGTCTTGACCTTGGGCCCCGCGCTTTGCTCGCCGAGGTTGATTCCGCAGGCCTCCAGCCAGCGCTGCTGCGCCTCGATGTCGGTGACCGCCAGCGTCACCGAACCCAGGCCGGCGCGCTTGGGGCGCTGGTACACCTGCAGCCAGCCGCCACCTTCAAACTTCCATTCGGCCACCTCGGCCATGGGCCGGGAGTCGGCGGGCCGGCCCAAGAGACGCTCGTACCACGGGAGCGCCGAGTCGAGATCCGTGACGGCCAGACTTGCCAGTGCGTTGCGAATGGGCATGAAAACCTCCTGGAAATTGTCAAACGCCTTTTATGCACCGGATTCAGGGATGAGCCTGTAGGACAGGTCTGCGCCGGGCTGCGGGCGCTGCCAGTCAGCCGGCGCCTCTAGGCACAAAGGCCTGTTGGCGCCCTTGGCCGCGCCTTGGCCCAGGGGATGGCGCATGCCGTGCCACGTCACGTCCACCCAAGCTCGGAAACGGTTCAGAGGGCAGGCCGCGTCAGCGTGGCAGGCTGCCGCGAGGCGTGTGTTTGGCATCCTTTGGCAACCCGTCAGCGCGGGTCGTGCTTTCCGGGCTTGCCAGCCCGCCGGTAGCGCTGACGCCCAGCGCGCCGGCAACAGCCCCGATCGTGCCGCCGACCATGACGCCAACCGGTGCGGCCACCGCAGCGCCGATGGCCGCACCGGTTGCCACGCCTGCCACGGTCCCGCCCCCCATCAAGGCGGACTTTGGTTCCCGCGCGGCTTCCTCGGGACGGAGGGCGACCTGCGCGGCGGGATCCGGATCCTGGGAGGGAACTCCGTGGCCTGGAACGGCCTGCTCGGCAAGGTCTGGGTCAGCAGGTTTTGCGCCTGCAGATGACGAGGTGGGCGGGTTCATGTGCGCTCCTGTAGAAAGCTGACGCGTCAGCATCAGCGCGACGCTGCTTGAAGCCTCAATCTACGTCCGGCGCCGCGCTGTTGGCGTGATCTAAGGAACTGAGGCATCGTCAGACAAGCTCCAGTTGCACCGCTCCCCTGACGCCCGACAGGCCGCTTTTCCGGCGTGATCCGCATTGTCGAAATCCCATCACGCCGTTACAACGGCGGCGTGGGGCGCTGACGCGACACCCGCAAACTGCGCCCGCTGCATCGCCGCCAGCCAGACATCAATCAGCGCCGGATCGTTGATCGTCCTGAGCTGCTGGTAGGCCGTTTGCGCCTCCGGGAAACGGCGGCGCAAAAAGTTCAGCCACTGCTTGAGCCGCCCGGCGCGCGAGCGGGCGTCCAGCCGGGTGCAAACGATGTGCCAGAACTCGGCCAGCAAGGGCACCAGCTGCGGCCAGCCGATGCCAGGCGAGGCACAGCCGTTCATCGATGCCTTGATCGCCAGCCCCAGCCCCGGGTCGCTGACCACGCCGCGCCCCAGCATCAGCATGCCGCAGCCCGACGCTTCACGGCATCGGCGCCCGTCATCGACCGTCCAGATTTCGCCGTTCGCCACCACCGGAATGCCCAGGGCGGCGCGAATGTCGGCAATGCGCTCCCAGTAGGCCGGCGGGCGGTAGGCCTGCGCCTTGGTGCGGGCATGCACCACCAGCT
>JACMRO010000072.1 GCA_014376425.1 Rubritepida sp. | reverse complement strand
GGTTGCCGCCGTCACCCCCTTCTCGACGCAGCCGGCGATGGCCGCGGGCACCGCCCCGGCTGCGACCATGATGAAGGCGTGGTCCACCGGGCCATCTACGGCGCGGATGTCGGGGAAGCAGGGCAGGCCCATGATTTCGGCGCGGCCGGGGTTCACCGGGATGACGCGGCCGGTATATCCCTCCCGCGCCAGCAGCCGCTGGGCCCGGGAATTGTCCTTTGCCGGGTCCGCCGAGGCGCCGATCAGCGCCACCGAGCGCGGGTTAAAAAGGGCGCGGAACAGACTCATACGCCGAGGAAACGCGGCGGCCGGCGCTCCCGGCTGGCGGCGGTGCCTTCGCGGAAATCGGCGGTCTCGCGCAGCACAGCCTGCTGTGCCAGCTCATGCGCCGTCGCGGCCTCGTATTCTGCCGCCAGGCCGGCGCGTAGCGTGGCGCGGGTGGCGGCAATGGCCAGTGGCGCGGCTTCCGCGATCTCGGCCGCCAGGGCCTGGGCGGCGGCCAGCACATCATCCGCCAGCTGGTCGGCCAGGCCCATCTCCACCGCCTGCGCGCCGGTGAAGCGCCGCCCGGTCATGAACATCAATGCCGCCCGTTGCGCACCGATCAGCCGGGGCAGGCTGCGGGTCAACCCGAAACCGGGGTGATACCCCAGGCGGGTGAAGTTGGCGGCGAAGCGCGCCTCCGGCCCCGCCAGCCGAAAATCCGCCACCACGGCCAACCCCAGGCCGGCGCCCACTGCCGCGCCCTGCACCGCCGCCACAATGGGTTTTCGGGTGCGCAGCAGCCGCACGCCTTCAGTATAGATGGTGCGACCCTTGCCATCCGCGTCGCCGGCGCGCCGGCCGGCCTGGGAAAAGTCGGCACCGGCGCAGAAATGCTTGCCTTCGGCGGCCAGAACCACCGCGCGGCAGTTGGCTTCGGCGTCCAGCGCCTCTAACGCGTCCGCCAGCTGCGCCGTCAGCGACAGATCGATGAAATTATTCGGCGGCCGTCGCAATGTGACGGTCGCGACATGGCCCTCCAGCTGGACGTCGATCTCGGTGCTCATCCCCAACCCTCACGCTCTGATCGAAACTGCGGCAGGATGGGGGTCCACGCAATCCGTCGAGGCACCATGACCCTTCTCCTGCTCGCTGCCCTGTTCTGGATCGCCTGGCATGTCGGCCTGGCAGGCACCGGCCTGCGTGGCCAGGTCGTGGCGCGGTTGGGGGAGACGGGGTTCATGATCCTGTTCTCGGTGGTGTCCGTGGCTTCGATCATCCTGCTGGTGATGGCCTACAATGCGGCGCCATACGTGGGGCTGTGGGCCACACCAAGTTGGGTGCGCTGGCTGCTGGCGTTGGTGATGCTGCCGGCGCTGATATTGTTCGTGGGGTCCGTGACCCGGCCCAACCCGACGGCGGCGGGGCAGAAGCCCGGCCCGCCAATCGGTATCACGCGCATCACCCGCCACCCGATGCTGTGGTCCTTCGCCTTGTGGGGGATCGTGCATGTCGTCGGCAATGGTGACCTGGCCAGCCTGATCTTCTTCGGCGGCTTCGCGCTCACCTCGCTGGCCGGCATGCCCAGCATCGACGCCAAGCTGGCACGGCGCGACCCGGAAGGCTGGGCGCGGCTGGCGGCAGGCAGCGCCATCATTCCGTTCGCCGCTGGACGGGTCGACTGGGCCGAGGTCGGCGCGCGGCCGCTGATCCTGGGCGTGGTGCTGTGGGTCGGCTTGCTGGCGGTCCATCCCATCGCCTTCGGCGTGCCCGCGGTCTGGTAGGGCTTGCAATCCTGGCGGGGGCGCAGCATTGCGGCGCTGTCATTTCCCCGCCAGGACCGCCAGATGCAGGAAGCCATCACCGAAGCCGATCTCGATTCCAGCCCGCGCGCGGCGGCGGCGCGGCTGGTGCTGTCCAGCGGCTTTCAGCGCGCCGTCATCGGGCTGATCCTGCTCAATGCGGTGACGCTCGGCCTTGAAACCTCTGCGTCGGTGACGGAGGCCGCCGGCGGCGCGCTGCATGCGCTGGACCAGGCGCTGCTGTGGATCTTCACCGCCGAGCTTCTGCTGCGCATCTATGCCTTTCGCACCCGATTCTTCCGCGACCCCTGGGGGCTGTTCGACCTGGTGGTGGTGGCGATCGCCTGGGTGCCGGCTTCGGGACCGCTGGCGGTGTTGCGCGCGTTGCGGGTGTTGCGCGTGCTGCGGTTGATCTCAGTGGTGCCGTCGCTGCGCCGGGTGGTCGAGGCCATGCTGGCTGCCCTACCGGGCATGGGCAGCATCGTGCTGCTGATGAGCCTGATCTTCTACGTCTTCGCGGTGATGGCCACCAAGCTGTTCGGCGAGGGCATGGCGGAGCAGTTCGGCACACTCGGCGCCAGCCTGTTCACTCTGTTCCAGCTGATGACGCTGGACGACTGGGCCAACATCGTGAAGCCGGCGATGGAGCTGCAGCCCTACGCCCTGCTGTTCTTCATGCCCTTTATCGTGGTCTCCACCTTCGTCGTGCTGAACCTATTCATCGGCGTGATCGTGGACAGTATCCAGACGCTGCGCGAGCAGGAACCGGAAGGCGTGCAGGAGCAGATCGCGCGCGACCGCGAGCAGCGGGAACAGGCGGAGCTGCTGGCCGAGATCCGCGCCCTGCGGGAGGCGCTCAAGGCGAGATCGTGAAGCGGAACAGCCGTGCGGCCCGGTCGGCCAGGGGTGCGGGCAGCAGCTCCAGCAGCCGCAGCGTGTAGCCCAGCCGGCGCGGGAAGATGCAGCGGCCGCGGCCTGCAGCCACCGCGCGGGCAATGCGCGAGGCGGCCGCGTCGACGGTCAGCTGAAGCGGATGGTCGCCGCTGAAACGGGCGCTCATGGCACTTTCGAAGAAGCCTGGCGCCACATTCGTCAGCTGCACCCCGCGCGGGCCGAGATAGGGCCGCAGGCTTTCGCCATAGGCCCACAGCCCGGCCTTCGACGCGCAATAGGCCGGGCTGTCCGGCAGGCCGCGGAAGGCGGCGACCGAGGCGATGAGCACGACATGCCCGGCGCGGCGGGCGATGAAGCGGGGCAGCATCGGTTCCACCAGGTTGGCGGCGCCCTGCAGGTTGACCGCCAACACATCGGTGACGCTGGCCAACCCCTCAAGCCCGCCATCGGGGCGGGTGCCGCCGGTGATGCCGGCATTGGCGACCAGCAGGTCGATGGCAAGCCCGTCGTCCCAGGCGTGGAGCTGCGCCGCCAGTGCGGGGCCGTCACGCATGTCGCACAGCGACAGGGCAATGTTGGCGCCCGCCCTTTCGCAGGCAGCAGCCGTGCCGCGCAGGGCAGCCCCGTCACGCCCCAGCAGCCCCAGCGTCACGCCCGGCGCCGCCCAGGCGCGTGCCAGCGCAGCACCCAGCCCACGTGAGGCGCCGGAGATCACCACATGGGTCATCATGGCTGCCAGGACTTGGGGAATGGGTCGTTCATCGGCGCAGCACGCCCCAATGCCGCGCGGCGCGCAACAGCCCGCCCTGC
>JACMRO010000007.1 GCA_014376425.1 Rubritepida sp. | reverse complement strand
CCACCAGCGGGTGCAGTATGCCGGACTTGCAGAGGATGAAATCATGGCGCGGGGTGACGCTGTCGTGTGGAAATTTGTATTAGACGTCGGCACTTTTAACTCATACCGGTCTATGCAAATCGGTTAGACATGGGTTCGCGGTCTGGTGGCGCTAGCGGGGATTTTGGAGGGCGTCACTTAAAGCGCCGTATCTCCAATCGCCACGGAGCTGCTGACCAAAGCACCTATTTCTGGTCGGCATGACCCACATCCGGTGCCGGCGCCGGTGGTCTCGCCGATTGCGGTGACGCTGGTGCAACCGGCGCTAATGGCGCGTGTGATCATGCCGGCATCAATGCCGTGGCAGATGCAAATGGTCGGAAAGGTTGGGCGGCCTCCGGGCGGGCCGCCGGCCAGCAGCGCCAAGGCCGGCGGCGCTGGCTGGGAAAATGCCGCCATTAACCAAGCCAACGGCGGCAGGATATCGTCGCTTGCACAAATAAAGACGCAAGCTGCGATCCGGCCATCGAGAACGCGCACCGCGCGATGGGTGCCGGCAGCTGCGTCGTCCATGCGCGACCAGGCGCCATCAAGGCGGGTCGCGGCGACAAGGATTGCCAGCGCCGCCGCCGGGTTACCGTATCCGGCAAGCACGTGCCGCCAAAGGCCGCCCGGCTCGGGGACCGCGGCGCACCATGCGGCAACTTCCATAGGCAGGCGCCCGCGCAGCAGCGCGAAGCCGTGCCATGCGAACTGCGCCAGCGCGATGCTGATCGGTGTGGCCTTGAGCTCGGGCTGGCCGCTGATCGGGTCTGTCGCATCGCCGATTACCGCGTTCACACGGGCACTAGGGCAGAAGGCGGCGGTCCAGTGCATGGGGGCAAATGCGGTTCCGCGCGCAAGGCCTTGGTCGTGGCGCAGACGCAGCACGGCGCTGCCATCGGCCGAGGCGATGCGCACGAGGCTGCCCTGTGGCAGGGCGGTATCGGCGGGGTGGACGGAAATCTCGGGTTCCGGTGCGTGCGCCATCAGCCGCGACACAGAGCCGGTGCGCGTCATGGTGTGCCACTGGTCGCGCAACCGGCCGGTAAGAAGCGCAAGCGGGAAAGTGGCGGAGGTGCCGGCAGTTGGCCCACGGAAGGGCGTTGTCACTGCACGCGGGCGTCCGTCGGGCGTCGGGAACCGGCCGGCCCCAAGCAGCCGCACCGAGGCAGTCCAGCCGGCCGGACACGGCCAGCGCGTGGGCGCCAGCGCGTCGTAGCCATGGTCATTGATTGCAGCGAAAGCCGAAATGTCAAACATTCTGGCGCCGTCATTTCCGAACCCTGAAAGCGCGGCATGCTCGCGGAATATCGCAGCCGGGCCGATCCAGGAAAAGCGCGCGCCATGACCCATTCGGGCGGCGACGCCTGCGATGGCGCGCCAATCCGCGCGGGCCTCGCCGGGGGCGGGGAGGAAGGCGCGCTGGCGGCTGATCACCCGCTCGCTGTTGGTGACTGTGCCGTCCTTTTCGCCCCAGCCCAGGGCGGGCAGGCGAACATGGGCAAGCCGCGCGGTATCCGTGCCGGCGGCACACTCGCTGACCACCACAAAAGGGCATTTGGTCAGCGCGGCGCGCACCATGTCCGTGCGCGGCAGCGACACTGCGGGGTTGGTTCCCATGATCCACACCGCGCGCACGCGCCCGTCGCCGATCGCGCGAAAGAGATCGATGGCCTTGAGTCCCGGAGACTCGGCCACCGCGTCCACGCCCCAGAAGCGGCGCAACAGGTCGAGGTCGCCTGGCCGGTCCCATTCCAAATGCGCGGCCAGCATGTTGGCCAGCGCGCCGACCTCGCGCCCGCCCATGGCGTTTGGCTGGCCGGTAATGCTGAACGGCCCGGCACCGGGCACGCCGATGCCGCCGGTGAGCAGATGCGTGTTGATGATGGCGTTGACCTTGTCGGTACCGGCGCTCGACTGGTTCACGCCCTGGCTAAACAACGTCACCACGCGTGGCGTGGCGCGGACCATGGCGAAGAACCGCGCAACATCGGTCTCGGCAAGACCGCAGATCAGGGCCGTGGTTTTGGCATCGGGGGTTTGGCGCCGCGCCACGGCGACGGCATCGTCCATGCCCGCGGCATCGGCGCGCGCGCCATGGCTCCAAAGATCGGCAAGCAGGCCCGTGAACAATGCCACGTCACTGCCGGGGCGCAGGGCGAGGTGCAGGTCCGCGCCCTCGCAGGTGGCGGTGCGGCGGGGGTCCACCACCACCACGCGCATGTCGGGCCGTCGTGCGCGGGCGGCCTGGATGCGCTGGAACAGCACCGGGTGGCACCAGGCGGTGTTGGAGCCGACGAGAACCAGGAGATCGGCGAGCTCCAGGTCCTCGTAGATGCCGGGCACGATGTCCTCGCCGAAGGCCCGGCGGTGGCCGGCGACGCTGCTGGCCATGCACAGGCGGGAGTTGCTGTCGATGTTCGCCGTGCCGAACACCGCTTTCGCCAGCTTGTTGGCGGCGTAGTAGTCCTCGGTAAGCAACTGGCCGGACACGTACAGCGCCACGCTGTCCGGCCCGTGTGCCGCGATGGTGGCGGCGAAGCGTTCGGCGATCAGGTCGAGTGCCATGTCCCACCTGGCGCGTTGGCCGTTTATCTCCGGGTGCAACAGGCGGCCGTCCAGACCGAGCGTTTCGCCCAACGCGGCGCCTTTGCTGCACAGGCGGCCGGCATTGGCTGGGTGGTCGGGGTCGCCGACTACGATCCCGTCGGGCCGGGCCAGGACGCCGCAGCCAACGCCGCAATAGGGGCAGGTGGTGCGGACCGCGGCGGCAGACGGCTCAGTAGACATCGCGCAGATACCGGCCCTGGCGGGCAAGGGCGACAATCCAGTTGCGCGCCTGCTGCGCATCGAGCCCGCCCTGATCCATCGCCACCGCGCGCAGTGCCGCGTCCACGTCGCGCGCCATACGGGTGGCGTCGCCGCAGACATAAAAGTGGGCGCCATCCTGGAGCCAGCGCCACAGATCGGCGGCGTTTTCGCGCATGCGGTCCTGAACATAAATTTTTCCGGCCCCGTCGCGGCTGAATGCGGTGTCGAGGCGGGACAGGGTGCCGTCGGCGAGCCAGCCCATCAGATCGTCTTCGTACAGGAAGTCGCTGTTACGGCGGCGGTCGCCGAAGAACAGCCACGCGCGACCACGCGTGCCAATGGCGGCACGATCCTGGAGGAAGGCGCGGAACGGGGCGATGCCGGTGCCGGGACCGACCATGATCACCGGGGTTGCGGGGTCGGCGGGCAGGCGGAAATGGCTGGGTTGGATGCGCGCTTCCACCGGCCCGGCGGCACTTGCACGGTGAGCCAGAAAGCCGCTGGCGACACCGTGGCGCAGCCTGCCACGACGGGTCTGCGCCACGACGCCGATGCAGAGATGCACCTCGCCCGACACGCCGCGCGGGCTGGATGCAATGGAATAGAGCCGCGGCTGCAGCCTCGGCAGCGATCGGCACAGGTCGGCCAACACCGGGCGGGCCGACGGGAAGGCCTCCAGCAGGTCGAGCAAGTCGGCGGCGTCGGGTTCGGCGCCGTCTTCGCCGTCGGTCAGACGGCGCAGGGCGGCGGCTTCGCCAAGGTGGGTAGCCGCCATGGCCAGAAGGTCCGTGGTGCGATCCATCGGGCGGGCGATGGCGAGGTGATGGGTGAAGGCCTCGCGAGCCTGACGCTCGGTGCCATCCGCGCAGGGCACCTTCTCGTCGCCGGTCAGCCCCAACCGGGTGAGCAGTGCGGCGACCAGGGCGGGATCGTTCGGGACCGTGAGCGCGATTGAGTCGCCGGGCAGCCAAATGAGGCCCGAGTCCGCCAGGTCGATCACCATATGACGGACATCCTTGTCCGAGCCAGGCCCGGTCAGGCAAGTGGCGGCGCGAATGGCAACGCGTGCGATGGCAAGTTTCGCCGCCGGCGCGGCTGGCGACGCGGGGGCGATCGGGGACGGCGCATCGGCCATCATTGCCTTGATTGCCCGTGTCGTCGCCTTGGCGCCGGGCACGCAGAGTGACGTAGAGGTCTCCCGGCCTTCGGCCAGGGCCTCGGCGTAGCTCTCGCACAGATAGCCGCATTGGCCACAATCAAGCTGGGCCATGGCCGCCATCAGCCGGCGCGGCAGCGCTCGGCCCTCGGCCAGGGCCACGCGCTCATCCAAGTTCAACGCCGGGTCGTGCCAGGGGAAGTCCTCGGAGAGTGGCGGCGGTGGCGCGGTGGACATGCCGGCACTGGCCCCGCCGTAGAGCCCTGCCAGGAAGCCGTTCAGCCAGGCGCGCTGGGCGGGGGTGAACGGCGCGTTGTCGGGAATCAGAGGCAGCGGCGGGTTCATCGCGTTCATGCCGGCACCTCGGCTGCCGCACAGATGGCGGCGAGTGCCGCGTCGTCATGCCCGCCGCACCAGCTTTGGAACGACTGGCCCGGCATTGCCTGCCAGGCGCGCAGGAGCACGAGCACCATCGGACCCAGTGCGGCGAACACGATGCCCGAACAGATCAGCCGGCCGATCGCCTGTTCCGGCCCGGCACCGCCGCCAACATGCAGGTCGTAGCCCTCCACGAGGTCTTCGCGGTGTTCCACCTTGGCGCCGAGCAGGCCGATATCGGCGATGAAATGCTGGGCGCAGGAATGGTGACAGCCGGTGAAGTGAATATTGAGCGGCTGGTCCACGGTGATCCGTGCCTCCAGCCAATCCGCCAGGGCCGCCGCGTGGCCCTTGGTGTCAGAGGCGGCGAATTTGCAACCGGCATTGCCGGTGCAGGCCACCAACCCTCCGCGCAGGTGGCTGGCCCCCCACCCCAGGCCGAGGGCGGCAATGGCCGCCAGGGCATCGCCGAGGCTGGCATCCGCGATGTCGGAGATGATGAGGTTCTGCCATACGGTGAGCCGCAGCGTGCCAGAGCCAAACCGCTCGGCCACCGCCGCCAAGCCGCGCAGCGCCGCGCTGGGCAACCGGCCAACCGGACAGACAACGCCGACATAATTGAGACCCGGCTGCTTTTGGCCATGCACGCCGACATGGCCGTGTTTGAGCTGGTCCGGCCGCCGCGCGATGATCGATGGGTTCACCCGACGCAGCGTGGTGCCCATTTGCTGTTCCACCAGGGCCACGAACCCGTCGAGACCGATCCGGTCGAGCACGTATTTCAGCCGCGCGCGGCGCCGATCGGTTCGGTCGCCCTCGCGAATAAAGACCTTCAGGATGGCATCGCAAACGCGGGTGGTGTCGGCAGGCGGCACCAGGATACCGGTTTCGCGCGCGAAATCGCGATGGCCGGTAATGCCGCCTAACGCGAGGCGATACCAAACCGCGCCCTCGGCCCGCACGGCGGTGAAGGCGATGTCGTTGGTGTCCTCCAGCACCGCCACCCGACCGCCGCCGTCGAAGGCGATGTTAAACTTGCGTGGCAGGCCGTAGAGCTCGCGGTTATTGAGGATGTGGTGGTGGATCGCGCGGGTATGTGGGCGCGTGTCGATCAGTTCCTGGGGATCGATTCCGGCGGTGGGGCTGCCGGTGACGTTGCGCACGTTGTCGGCGCCGGCGCCGCGCGCGGTCCGCCCAGCCTCGGCCAGGCGCATCAGGACTTCGGGGGCTGCACTGGCCAGAAT
>JACMRO010000071.1 GCA_014376425.1 Rubritepida sp. | reverse complement strand
TTGGTGAAGGCCGCTGCCATGGTGGAACGGAACGGCGATGACTACGCCCTCTACCTCAAGGGTGTGTTTGCCGATGACCCCGACTTTCGCGGTGCTGCCGATAACTGGGCGGTTGAGGAAGTGCAGCATGGCGATGCGCTGGGCCGCTGGGCCAGCCTGGCGGAGCCTGGCTTCGACTACATGGCCTGCTTCCAGCGTTACCGCGCCGGCTATGCCATCGACATCAAGGCCGATTCGTCGATCCGCGGCTCCCGCTCGGGCGAGCTGGTCGCGCGCTGCATCGTCGAAACCGGCACTTCGAGCTACTACACCGCCCTGGCCGAAGGCTCGGCTGAGCCGGTGCTGCAGCAGGTTTGCCGCCTCATCGCCGCTGATGAGTATCGTCACTTCAAACTGTTTTACGATCACCTGAAGCGGTATCTGGAGCGGGAGAGCATGTCGCATCTGCAGCGCCTTCGGGTGGCGCTGGGCAGGGCTACCGAATCCGAGGATGACGAACTGGCTTTCGCGTTCCACGTGTCGAATGAGCCCGCAGGCACGGAATACGATCACCAGCGCTGCATAGCTGGCTACATGGCACGCGCCATGGGTTTCTACCGCCAGCGTCACCTCGACCGTAGCATGGGCATGATCTTCAAGGCCGTCGGCCTGTCACCGCGGGGCCGAGCGTCGCAACTGGCGGCGCGTGCCGCATTCCGGTTCGTTCAGTGGCGCCAGTCGCGCTATGCCCGCGCGCTCGAACAATACCGGCCCGTACTGGCGCGGGCTGCTTGAGGCGCCGGGCGGCCCTCGCATTGGCCGCTGGGCTGCCCGCATGCGCCTTTGCGCAGGCTGAGGTGCCGCTGCGCCAGCAGGCGCGGCAGGCCGGGCGCGGCTTCGGTGCCGCCATCCGCTCGGAAATCCTCGCCATCGACCCGGTCTACGCCGCCCTCTACGCCGCCGAGGCCGAGATCCTGACGCCCGAATGGGAAGCGAAGTGGGAAGCGCTGCAGCCCGAGGAGGGCCGTTTCGACCACACGGCGCTCAACCAGATCATCGCTTTCGCCCAGCAACACCAGCAGCGGCTGCGCGGCCACGCGCTGATCTGGCACCAGGCGATGCCGCCCTGGCTGACCACGGCGCTGGAGGAGGGGCCGGCCCGGGCTCGCGGCGTGCTGGAGGCGCATCTCAACGCGGTCCTCCCAGCTACCCGCGCCACGATCCGCGACTGGGATGTGGTCAACGAGCCGATCGCCAACCCCCCGGGCAGCGACAACCCGCAGCCCGGGAACGAGTCCATGCGGCAGTCGCCCTGGTTCCGCGCCCTGGGTCGCGACTACGTCGAAATCGCGCTGCGCCACGCCCGCGCGCTCGACCCCACGCTGCGGCTCACCATCAACGAATACGGCGTGGAGGAAGCAACGCCAGACGCCGCGACCAAGCGCACCCGGCTGCTTGGCCTGTTGCGGCACCTGCTGGATCGCGGCTGCCCACTCGATGCGGTGGGCATCCAGGCGCATCTGCAACTGCGCCGGCCCTTCGAGGCCGAGCCGTTCGCGCGCTTCGTGGCCGAGCTTCGGGAGATGGGCCTGGCCGTGCTGATCACCGAGCTCGACATTCGGGAGGCCGACGCATTGCCAACTGGCCTGGCGGCGCGCGATGCCGCGGTGGCTGCGCGTGCCGCCCAGTTCGTTTCCGCCGCCATCGGCGCGGGCTGCCGCACCGTGCTCTGCTGGGGTCTGAGCGACCGCGACTCCTGGCTGGCGAAGGAGCCCGCGGTGGCGCGGGCCGATGGCGTGGTCACCCGTGGCCTGCCCTTCGACGATACATTGCGGCGCAAGCCCATGTGGGACGCGCTGGCGCGCGCGATGCGCTGAACTGCGAAAGCCGCTTAACTCGCAACCCAACTCAAGGAGCACCCACATGACCCTGACCCGTCGTATCGCCCTCGCGCTTGGCGCCGGCCTTGCCAGCGGTACCGCTGTGCGGGCGCAAGCCTTCCCGGACCGGCAGCTTCGCTGGATCGTGGGCTACCCGCCCGGCGGCGCGTCCGACACCTTCGCCCGCCTCATTGGCGGCCAGATGGCGATGCGGCTGGGGCAGAATGTGGTGGTGGAGAACCGCCCCGGCGGTGGCGCCGTCGTCGCCAGCGAGGCGGTGGCGCGCAGCCCGGCCGATGGCCACAGCTGGCTGCATGTCGATAACGGTATCCTGGTCTACAACCCGGCCCTCTACACCAGGCTGCCGATCAACCCGGACACCGACTTCACCGGCGTGGGCTTCATCGGCCGCTTTCCGCTCTATCTGGTGGTGCGCGCGGACAGCCCGTTGCAGACCTTCGCCGACTATCAGGCCGCGGCCCGGACCCGGGCGCCCAATTACGGCACCCCCGCCGTCGCCAGCCCGCACCACCTAGCGATGGAGATGGTCAAGCGCCGCATTGGTCTGGACGCCGTGCATGTGCCATTCCGCGGCGGCCCGGCGGCCATCCAGGATTTGTTGGGCGGCAATGTTGAAAGCGTGGTGATCGATACCGCCACCGGCCTGCCTTTCATCACCGATGGCAGGGTCCGCGCGTTGTGTGTCCTGAACGAGGCCCGCAGCCCACAGGCGCCCCAGGTGCCCACTTTGCGCGAACTGGGCCACGCGGATGCCGTGGCCTATGGCTGGCAGGGCATGAGCGTGCCGGCCGCCACGCCGGCGCCGATCATCGCCCGCCTCAGCGCCGAGATGATCACCGCCATCCAGTCGCCCGAGATCGCCAGCCGCATGGCCACGCTGGGCGTCGAGTACCGCCCCTGGAGCCCAGCCGAATTCAACGCCTTCGTGGCCGCGGAGAACGCTGTGTGGCGGCCGCTGATCCGCGAACTGGGCATCCGGCTGGACGGCTGAATGCATTGAAGCCGGGCGATGGTGATGCAGTGCCACACGCTTCCGCGGCCAGGAGTGTCTGCGCGTTCGAAACGCTCGCTTGGCTCGCGCAGGTCGGTGCGACGCCGGCGTCCCCAGAAGCGCGAGGGACTCGCGCCTGCGGCCCGGACACTTGGTAGAGTCTTCGACTTCGCTCGTTGCAGCGCCGCCCCCCTATCGCAGCCCGGTCGCAAAGGCTGCTATCCTCGCTTTTGCTTGCACGGGGACGCTTGGATGAGGATTGCCGCGAAACGGCCCTGCCGCCGCTCAGCCGCCCCGTCGGGGGCCTGGCTGGAGCGGTGCGTAGCGCCACACGCCGCCGGGCGGAAAGTTTTTCATCGTCCAGGCCAGGCGATTACCCGACAGGCCGAGCTTCGCCGAAGGCAGCGGCGAGGTGATGCAGTAGCTCAGATGCAAAAAGCCGCGGCCAGGGCTGGCAGCCAGCATCGCGCCCACGATCTTCTGCTGGGTCGGGAAGGGCAGCATCACCAACGGAATGCCGCAGACCACGTCGCCCACGCGGCCGGCGCCGGCCTGCTCCAGCACGCGCGGCAGATCGAACCCGTCGCCGCAGACCACCTGCACGCCGGGAAAGATTTCCCGCAGGTGCTGCGCCATCTCCGGCACGATCTCGACGACCACCAGCTTTTCGGCCGGCACGCCGGCGCGCAGCAGGGCGCGGGTGATGGTGCCGGTGCCCGCACCCAACTCCACCACCACCTCGTCGACGCCGAATTGCACCCGTTCGGCAATCAGGCGGCTGAAGGTCGCGCTGGACGGGATGACGCTGCCCATCTGCAGTGGATTGGCCAACCAGCGCCGGAAGAACAAGGACTTGTTCGCGGTCTGGCTGTGTTCGCCGCTGCTGGCGCCGGACATGGCATACTCCAGGTGGGGGTCCGGCCATGACGGCAAGGATCCTGGTGGTGGACGACATCACCGCCAACCTACGCCTCCTAGAGGCGAAGCTGCAGGGTGAATATTACGAAGTAGCGCTGGCGCAGAGCGGCGCGGAAGCCCTGCGGCAGGCAACAAGCTGGTCGCCGGACATAATTCTTCTCGATGTCATGATGCCGGGGATGGATGGGTATGAGACCTGCCGGCACCTCAAGGCCGATCCTGAGCTTCAGCACATCCCCGTCGTCATGGTCACCGCGCTGACCGATGCGGCTGAGCGGGTGCGTGGGCTGGAGGCAGGGGCCGATGACTTCCTGTCCAAGCCGGTCGACGACGCCACGCTGTTCGCCCGGTTGCGGGCGCTGATGCGCGTCAAGCAGGTGCAGGATGCCTGGCGGCTACGGGCCGACACCGCGCGCGAACTGGGCATTGAGTCGCCCGACGACCCGCACAAGGGCGTGGCAGGCGCCCGCGCCCTTGTGGTGGGCCCCGCCGACGAAGTGACCACCATCGTCGCGGCCTTCCACGAGGATGGTGTGGTGGTGGACCAGGTCGCCGATGCGGAAGCGGCGTGGCTGCGCCTTGCCGACGGCATGTTCGACCTGGCAGTGCTGGTGCTGCCCGAGGAGGGCGGCACCACCTTGCGCCTCGCGTCCCGCCTGCGCGCGCAGGCGACCACGCGTGACGTGCCGGTGCTGCTGGCCGCGCGGGCCAGCCAGAAGGCGCTGGTGCTGCGTGGCTTTGACCTGGGCGCCAACGATCATGTGCTGGTGCCGGTCGACCCAAACGAGCTGCGTGCCCGCGCCCGCAATCAGATTCGCCGAAAGCGCTACCAGGATCGCCTGCGGACGGAGCTGGACCGCAGCCTGGAAATGGCCGTGACCGACCCGCTGACGGGCCTGCGCAACCGCCGCTACGTCCGCCGCCACCTCGACGGGCTACTGCGCAACGGCGAGGCGTCGGTGCTGCTGGTCGACCTGGACCGATTCAAGCCGATCAACGATACGCACGGCCACAATGTCGGGGATGCCGCGCTGCGCGAGGTCGCCCACAGGCTGCGCGGCAGCCTGCGGGCGGCGGATGTGGTGGCGCGCTGGGGCGGCGAGGAATTCCTGGTGGTGCTTGCCGGCGCGCCGGCTGAGTATACCGCCCTGGTGGCTGACCGGCTGCGCGAGGCGGTGGGGGGCTCATCGATGCAGCTGGGGACGGTGGAGATCACGACCACTTGCAGCGTGGGTGGCGCGGTTGCACCGGCACGAAGCAACACCGACAGCGTCATCGGCGCAGCGGACGCGGCGCTGTATCGCGCGAAGGCCGATGGCCGCAACTGCGTTCGCATGGCCGGACCAGCGGAATTTCAGCCCGTTAATGCGGACTGAAGGCTGGGCTCGAGCGTCTCGTCAGAAACATTGCCGGATCAACTCCGGCAAAGACGCGACCCTACTTGATCTTGCCTTCCTTGTAGACGACGTGCTTGCGCACTACCGGATCGTACTTCTTCAATTCCAGCTTGCCGGTGGCGGTGCGGGTGTTCTTCTTTGTCACGTAGAAATGCCCGGTCTCGGCGCTGGAGATCAGCTTGATCTGGATGGTGTTGGACTTGGCCATGGTGCTCGTCTCTGGAGAGAAGGTGAGGGCTCGCGGGGGCG
>JACMRO010000070.1 GCA_014376425.1 Rubritepida sp. | reverse complement strand
GGCCCGGGCCCGCCGCCATCAGCCTCGAGACCGCGGGGGGCGGTGGGGGCCGGCCGGGCGACCGGCCGCCGCCGCGCGACCGCGGCCCCGGCCGCGCCGGCCCCGGCCCGGCCACCATGGCCGACCCGTCCGGTCCGCTCTCCCTCCTCGACCTGCGCATCTAGGAAAGCCCGCCATGAGCACGACGCTGACCACAGCCGCCTCCGGCAGCACCGGCACCAGCCTGGCCGCCTCCGGCAGCACCGGCACGGGCGGGCAGATCCGCGCCCGCACGGCTACCACGGGCCTGGGCACCGACTTCAACACCTTCCTGACACTGCTGACGACGCAGCTGCGCAACCAGGATCCGACCAACGCGATGGACGTGAACAAGATGACCGAGCAGCTGGTGCAGTTCAGCAGCGTCGAGCAGCAGGTGCAGACCAACTCGAACCTGCAGCAGCTGATCACCCTGCAGCAGGGCAACACGCTGACCTCGGCATCGAACCTGCTGGGCCGGGTGATCGAGGTGGAGAGCGACCGCGTGTCGCTGCAGAACAGCCAGGCGGCCCTGCGCCTGCCCGCCGCCGGCGCGGCGCAAAGCGCCCTGGTGCAGATCGCCGACACGACGGGCCGGGTGGTGCGCGAGGCCCGCGTGCCGCTGGGCGGTGCGCCCGCCGGCTGGAACTGGGATGGCCGTGACGGCGCCGGCCGGCAGCTGGCCGACGGCGCCTACCAATTCACCGTGCAGGGCACCGATGCCGGCGGCGGTCCGGTGACGATGGCGGCCAACGTGCTCGCCCGCGCCACCGGCGTGCAGCGCGGCAGCGCGGGCGTCACCATCCAGTTCGGCGCCTTGTCGCTGGGCTATGACAGGATGCGGTCGGTACAGCCGTGATGGGAATTTCCCTGCCGCCTTAACCTTCGCGCAACCCCGCCCGGCACATTCTGCCGCCATGCCGGATGTCACTGAAATCCAACGAGGCGGACGGGCGTGAGCGCGCTGTTCGACAATGTGCTCGCGCTGGGGCGGATGCGGCTGGCCGTGCTGGCCGGCGTCGCGCTGGCGCTACTGGGCGGCATCGCCTTTCTGGCCATGCGCGCCGGTACCCCGGCCATGGCGCTGCTCTATGGCGATCTCGACCAGCGTGACGCGGGCGCGGTGGTGCAGTCACTGGAACGCGCCCGCATCCCCTTCCGCATCGCCGCTGGCGGCACCCAGATCATGGTGCCGGCCGATGACGTGGCGCGGTTGCGCCTCACCCTCGCGCGCGAAGGTCTGCCGGCCGGCGGCAGCGTCGGCTACGAGCTGTTCGACCGTAGCGAGAGCCTGACGACCACGCCCTTCCAGCAGGACATGAACCGGCTGCGCGCGCTGGAGGGCGAATTGCAGCGCACCATCCGCGGCCTGTCCGGCGTGCGACAGGCACGCGTCCACCTGGTGCTGCCGCGGCGCGAGGCGTTCTCGCGTGAGCGGGGGGAGGCGCAGGCATCAGTCGTGCTCGCCATGCAGGGCAGCCAGCGGCTGGACCGCGAGGGCGTGCAGGCGGTCCTCCACCTGGTCGCCACCGCTGTGCCCGGGCTGCAGCCCCGCGGGATCTCGATCATCGACAGCCGGGGCGAGCTGCTGGCGCGCGGCGGCCAGGCGCTGGGCGGGGCGGCGGGCGCCGCCACCCAGGACGAGATGCGCCGCGCGCAGGAGATGCGCATGGCACGCGGCGTGGAG
This sequence comes from Rubritepida sp., assembly GCA_014376425.1. Lineage (GTDB taxonomy): Bacteria > Pseudomonadota > Alphaproteobacteria > Acetobacterales > Acetobacteraceae > Rhodovarius. The sequence continues at coordinate 2,224 of JACMRO010000070.1, read as the reverse complement.
GAAATGCTGGAGCGCACGCTGGGTGCCGGCAAGGTACGCGCCGAGGTCTCCATCGATATGGACTTCGAACGCGTGGAGCTGCGTGAGGAGCGCTTCGACCCGGAAAACCAGGTCGCCCGCAGCACCCAGTCGACCAACGAGACGACGCGCAGCAGCGAGCCCGGCAATGTCTCCGTCGCCAACAACCTGCCCGGCGCGGACGCCGCACCGGCCGCCGCCGGCAACCAGGAATCGCGGCAGGAGGAGACGACGAACTTCGAGATCGGTCGCTCCAACCGCCACACGCTGCGCGAGCATCCGGTGCTGCGGCGGCTATCCGTCGCGGTGCTGGTGGATGGCGTGGCCGAGCCGGTCGAGGGCGGGCCACCGCGCCTGCGCGAACGCAGCCCCGAGGAACTCTCCCGGCTGGTGACGTTGGTGCGCGGCGCGGTCGGCTTCAACGAGCAGCGCGGCGACCGGGTGGAGGTCGTCTCCATGCGCTTCGCCGAAGCCGAGCTGCCGGTGGCCACCCCCGGCATCTTCGGCCTGGACGTGCCGCAGGCCATGATCGCGCGGTTGATCGATACCGGGTTGCTGGCCCTGGTCGCACTCGTCGCCATCCTGCTGATTGGCCGGCCGGTGGCGAAGCGGCTGGCGATATCGTTGATGCCGCAGCCCGCGCTGGCGGCCGGCGGTTCGGTGCCAGTGACCGATGCGCAGGGCAAGCAGGTGTTCGACCAGCAGGGCAAGCCGATGATGGTGGCGATGACCGCCGGGGGGGCCGCGGCCCTGGAACCGCCGGGCGACGAGGAGATGCTGACCCTCTCCCGCGTCGACGGCGCCATCCGCGCCTCCTCCGTGCAGAAACTGATCGACCTGGTGAACAAGCAGCCGGATGAGGCACTGGGCGTCGTACGCCGCTGGCTGACCCCTGAGGAGGCCGAATGAGCCGCCCGCTGACCGGCCCGCAGAAGGCCGCTGCCCTGATGCTCGCGCTGGGCGAGGAAAATGCCGCACCCCTCTTCGCCCGCATGCATGAGGATGAGATCCGCGACCTGTCCATCGCCATGTCCACATTGGGTACGCTGGCCGTAGCCAGCGTCGAGGGGCTGCTGGAGGAATTCGGCCTGGCCCTGGGCCAGACCGGCAGCCTGGTGGGAAGCTTCGAGAGCACCGAGCGCATGCTCAGCAAGACCCTGCCGCGCGAACGCGTGCTGCAGATCATGGAGGAGATTCGCGGCCCCGCCGGCCGAACCATGTGGGACAAGCTGGGTAACGTGAATGAAGGCGTGCTCGCCAACTACCTGAAGAACGAATACCCGCAGACCGTCGCCGTCGTGCTGTCCAAGGTCAAGCCTGACCATGCCGCGCGGGTGCTGACGCTGCTGCCCGAAGGCTTCGCCATGGAAGTGGTGATGCGGATGCTGCGCATGGAGAACGTCCAGAAGGAAGCGCTGGAAGGCGTCGAGAAGACGCTCAAGGCCGAATTCATGTCCAACCTGGCGCGCAGCCAGCGGCGCGACAGCCACGAGGTGATGGCTGAGATCTTCAACAACCTCGACCGCGCTTCGGAGAGCCGCATCCTGGCCTCGCTGGAAGAGCGCAACCGCGACAGCGCCGAGCGCATCCGCAGCCTGATGTTCACCTTCGATGACCTGAAGCGCCTGGATGGCCCGGGCATCCAGGTGCTGCTGCGCGGCGTCGAGAAGGAAAAACTGACCCTGGCCTTGAAGGGCGCCTCGGGCGACCTGCGCGAGCTGTTCCTGAAGAACATGACCGAGCGCGCCGCCAAGCTGCTGCGTGACGACATTCAGTCACTCGGGCCCGTGCGGCTGAAGGATGTGGACGAAGCGCAGGCCGCCGTCGTGCTGGCGGCCAAGGAACTGGCGGCACAGGGGCAGATCAATCTGGCCGAAGGCCGCGATGAGGAGATGATCACATGAGCGACGCTACCGAGAAATTCGAGCCGGCGAGCGCCACCGAGCTCGCCACGCCGCGGGCCACGCCGCAGGGGCCGCGCGACCTGGAGGCGGTGTACGACATCCCCGTCCAGGTCTCGGCCGTGCTGGGCCGCGCCACCATGCAGGTCTCCCAGCTGCTGAAGCTGGGTCGCGGCGCGGTGGTCGAGCTCGACCGCAAGCTGGGCGAGGCGGTGGACATCTACGTCAACAACCGCCTGGTGGCGCGTGGTGAGGTGGTCATGGTCGAGGACAATCGGCTGGGGGTGACGATGACCGAGATCATC
>JACMRO010000069.1 GCA_014376425.1 Rubritepida sp. | reverse complement strand
GGCCGCCTGACACGGCGGCTCGACCCGCCGAGGTCATTGCTCCTACACCACGCGAAGGGACACGATTTCAACCTGTCTCACGAACTGGCCGGTGGCGACCTCGCCGCGGAGCCCAAGGCCCCTGCACCCACCACGCTGCCCGCCGTTTTCCCCCTCTCTTGGCACAACTATCCGCGGCGCCGCTGGCTGCTCGCCCAGGGCGTAGAGCCCCAGCGCGATCCCCGCCCGGTTGCCGTGCCGCAGCCACGCATGGCAGCCCGCTTTGCAGCCGGCGAGATCGACGGCTTTTGCGCTGGCGCCCCCTGGAAGGGCAGGGGCCGAGGGCATGGGGACCGGCCACGTCGTCGCCGGTACGGCCCAGCTCGTGCCCAACCATCTGGAGAAACTGCTCGCCTTCAGCGAGGAGTATCTGCTGACCCATCGCGAGCAGGCCGTCGCCGCAACCGCGGCCATCATCGCCGCTGCGCGTTGGCTCGATGCGCCGGAAAACCGCGTGGCGGCGATCTTCATCATGGCCGGGCGCGCACTGTGCAGATCAGCCTCGCCATCATCGAGAGCGCCTTCGATACGACTCACCGCATCCGTTTCCCCGCCGCCACCCTGCCGAGCCGGAATGAAGCCGCCCTCTGGCTGGGCGCGATGCGGCAGGCGGGACGCATGCCCGACATCCGGGTCCTTGTCCCCATCAACAATGCGCTGTGGCGCGATGCCGCAGCATGGCTGAACGAACCCGAACCCGTTCTGGAAACCCAACCATGAGCCTCACCCGCCGCAACGCCATCACCGCCACGGCCGCCCTTCTTGCCGCGGCGCAATCAATGAGCGTCTCAGGCGTGCATGCCCAAGGCAGCACGGTGCCGGAGGTTCGCCGCGCCAATCTCGGTTTCATCGCACTGACCGATGCCGCACCGCTCATCATCGCCAAGGAAAAGGGGCTATTTGCCAAGTACGGCATGGCGGATGTGGAGGTGAACCGACAAGCGAGTTGGGGTGCCACGCGCGACAACCTGGTGCTGGGCGGCGGGCGCGGCGGTATCGATGGCGCGCATCTGCTGACACCCATGGCCTACCACATTCACACGGGCCGCATCGTGCAAAACAACCAGCCGGTGCCGATGGCGATCCTTGCGCGGCTGAACACCAATGGCCAGGCGATTAGCGTCGCTGCCAAGCACACGGCGTTGGGCGCGCGGCCCGATGCCACGCCGCTGAAGCGCGCGCTGAACAGCGACAGCAAGGTGGCGATGACCTTCCGCGGCAGCACGCACGACATCTGGGTGCGCTACTGGCTCGCCGCCGCCGGCATTGATCCGGATCGTGATGTGTCGACCATCGTGGTACCGCCGCCGCAGATGGTCGCGAACATGCGCGTTGGCACCATGGACGCATTCTGCGTCGGCGAGCCCTGGAACGCCCAGTTGGTGACGCAGCGTCTGGGCTACACCGCCTTGGTGACCGGTGAGTTGTGGAAGGACCACCCGGAGAAGATCTTCGCTTTGCGCGGCGATTTTGTTCAGCAGAATCCGCGCGCCACGGAAGCAATGACAGCCGCCGTGATCGAGGCCGCGCGCTGGTGCGACGTGAGCGCGAACTTGCAGGAAATGTGTGAGATCCTCTCGCGCCGCGCCTGGTTCAATGTACCGGTGGGCGACATCATCGGCCGCATGCGCGGCGAGGTGGATTACGGCGATGGACGCACCACCACCAACCTCGACCTGAGCATGAAGTTCTGGCGCGACCACGCAAGCTATCCCTTCCGCAGCCACGACCTGTGGTTCCTCACCGAAAACCAGCGCTGGGGGATCCTGCCCGAAGGTTTGGATACGGCGCCCTTGCTGGCCCAGGTAAATCGCGAGGACATCTGGCGCGCAGCCGCCGCGCGGGCCGGCGTGCCGAACGCGGAGACACCCACCGGGACTTCGCGCGGGCGGGAAACCTTTTTCGACGGCAAGGTCTTCGATCCGCAAAATCCGGCGGCCTACCTGGCCTCGCTCTCCATCAAAAAACTCGCGGCGGCCTGAACAATGAACGCGATCACCCGGTCCAAAATAACCGCGACGTTGCCGCTAACCACTCCTACCGCAGCGCCTGCGTCAAAGCCCTCGGTGTTCAAGCGCCACGCGAATGAGACACTCGGCGTGGTGGTCCCGCCGCTGCTGGTCGTGGCGGCGCTGTTCCTGCTGTGGGAATTGCTCTGCTCCGGCCCAGGCGCCACCTTGCCGCCGCCCACCCGCGTGTGGTCCGACGCGAAGGAATTGATCCTCAACCCCTTCTATGACCGCGGCGGCCTCGACAAGGGCCTGGGCCTGCATCTGGCGGCGAGTCTACAGCGCGTGGCGGTCGGCTTCGCGCTGGCGGTGGTGGTTGGCGTGGGGCTCGGCATGCTCGTGGGCTCCTCCAGGCTCGCCATGCGCGGGCTTGACCCGATCTTCCAGATACTGCGCACCGTCCCTCCGCTGGCCTGGCTACCGCTGTCGCTGGCCGCTTTCCGCGAGGCACAGCCTTCGGCGATCTTCGTAATCTTCATCACTGCCGTCTGGCCCATCATCATCAATACCGCGGTGGGCGTGCGCAATGTGCCGGCGGATTATCGCAACGTCGCGCGCGTCATTCGCCTGCGTCCGCATGAGTGGTTTCTGCGCATCGTAGTGCCGGCTGCCGCGCCCTACATCTTCACCGGGCTGCGCATCGGCGTGGGTCTTTCCTGGCTTGCGATTATCGCAGCCGAGATGCTGATCGGCGGTGTCGGCATCGGCTTCTTCATTTGGGATGCGTGGAACGCCTCCAACCTCTCCGACATCATCGTAGCGCTGATCTATGTCGGTCTCGTGGGCTTCGTGCTCGACCGGATCATGGCCTTCGCTGGCCGCGCTGTGACGCGCGGCACCACTGAACAGTGAAGGACCTGGAACCATGACGCGCAGTTTTCTTGAAGTCTCCCGCCTCTCGGTTCGCTTTGGGCCGAATGCGCCGCTGGTGCTGAACAACATCGACCTGACGATCGAGAAGGGTCAGTACGTCGCCGTCATCGGCCATTCAGGCTGCGGCAAGTCCACATTGCTGAACGTGGTAGCCGGGCTCCTGCCAGCCACGTTGGGCGGTGTGCTGCTGGAAGGCAGCGAGGTGACGGAGCCCGGGCCGGATCGCGCCGTGGTCTTCCAGAACCACTCGTTGCTGCCCTGGCTCACCGTTTATGAAAACGTGAAGCTCGCTGTGGACCGCACGGTCGGGCGGAAGATGAAGCGCGCCGAGCGGCATGACTGGACCATGGAGAACCTGGCCCTGGTTCGGATGGAAGGACATGCGCAGAAACGGCCGGGAGAAATTTCCGGCGGCATGAAGCAGCGCGTCGGCATTGCCAGGGC
>JACMRO010000068.1 GCA_014376425.1 Rubritepida sp. | reverse complement strand
GCGGATGTACCAGCACACGTCGTCGACGGTGATCATCCCCAGGTCCGGCAGGCCCATGGTGGCGGACATGGCGGCGCCCGACATGTACAGCGCCTCAAACCCCGCCTGCTTCGCCAGCAATGCGGCGATGCCCAGATGCGCTCCGGGCATCTGTAGGATGCCCGGCCGCTCGAGCAGCGCGCGAAAACGGTCGCCGGCGGGTTGGTCCGGCAGGTCGGCGCCGATCACGTAGGGCATGGTGAATTCCTCACAGAAAAAAGACGAAGGTCACGAACACGAACAGTGGAAGCAGCCAGAGGCAAGCCCAGCCGAGATAGCCCAGGAAGCCGGGCATGCGAACGCCGTCATCCTCGACGATAGCGCGGACCAGGAAGTTGGGCGCGTTGCCGATGTAGGTGAGGGCGCCCATGAACACCGCGCCGCAGGAGATCGCGACCAGCACTGGCGCGCCCGCGCCCATCAGCCAGGCCGCGTCGCCGCCCGCCAGGTTAAAGAAGACCAGGTAGGTCGGCGCATTGTCGAAGAAGCTGGAAAGCACCCCGGTGAGCCAGAAATACACCCATGGCACGGGCTGGCCCGCGGCGTCCGAAGTCACCGCCACCAGGGCCGCGAAAGGGCCGCCGGCGCCGGCCTGCAGCATGGCCAGGGCCGGCATCATGCACAGGAAGATGGCGGCAAAAAGCTGGGCGACCTCGGTCATGGGCAGCCAGCGGAAGTGGTTGGCAGCGCGCAGCCCCGCCGGCGTCAACGCCAGCGAGGCCAGGATGATGGCGATGAAAGCCACCATCCCAGCCAGCCGCTCGATCGCCACCGGCTCGCCCAGCACCACCACGCGGCCGGGCTGCCAGATACCCTGGGCGAGCACCACGCCGATGATCAGCAGCAGCAGCGCCACGTTCACCCAGCCTGCGATGGCCGCTGGCCCGTCCGGCGTGGGCGGCAGCGGATGCGCCTCACGCGTGAAATGCCAGCGGTCGAGCAGAAAGAACGCCGTCAGCAGCACCGCCGCGCACAGCAGGAAGGGGCCGAACAGGTGGGTCAGTGGCCAGACGAAGGAGACGGCGAGCAGAAAACCCAGATACTGCGGCGGGTCACCCAGCGGTGTCAGCGCGCCGCCGATGTTGCTGACCAGGAAGATGAAGAAGACGAAGACATGCGTCTTGCGCCGTCGGTGCGCATTGGCCCGCAGCACCGGCCGGATCAGCAGGACCGAAGCGCCGGTGGTGCCCAACAAACTGGCCAGGACAGTGCCGGTGACCAGCAACGCGGTGTTGGTGGCCGGCGTTCCGTCGAGGTGACCCTTCAACCGAATGCCTCCGCCCGTCGTGTAGAGCGCGACCAGCAGCAGCACGAAGAGCAGGTAGTCCTGCAGGCCGACATGCAGCAGCAGCTGCCAGGCCAGGCCGGCGCCGAATACCCAGCCCAGCGGCAGCAGCAGGGCGGCCGCCCAGAATGCCGCGCAGGCACCGTGATGGGCCAACCACCAACGTGGCGCCAGCAGCGGCAGTGCGGCGATGCTGAGCAGCACGCCGGCGAACGGGATGTTCCACAGCAGCGACAGCCCGGCGCCGTCCAGCCCAGCCGCTTGCGCCGGGGCCGCCTGCATCGACAGGGCCACGAGGACAATGCGCATGCCGCTTTCCTCGCACCACGGCACGCGCCTTATCCATATCCGGGCGGCGGGACTTTCCAGCCGCCGCCCATCCACCTAGAACCATCCCACCCTGAGGAGAGACCGTTATGGAGATGACCGGCGAGAGGCTGATACCGGCATCGCGCGAAGCCGTCTGGGCCGCGTTGAACGACCCGGTGATGCTGCAGGCCTCCATCCCCGGCTGCGAGGCGGTGGAGAAGACCTCGGATACCGACCTGACGGCCAAGGTGGCGCTGAAGATCGGGCCGATGGCGGCGCGCTTCACCGGCAAGGTGAAGCTCGAGAACATCAATCCGCCCGAGAGCTACACCATCACCGGCGAAGGCAATGGCGGCGCGATGGGTTTCGCCAAGGGCGGCGCCGACGTGTCCCTGGTCGCGCTGGGCCCGAACGAGACCCGGCTGACCTATGCGGTACGCGCCCAGGTCGGCGGCAAAATGGCGCAGCTGGGCGGGAGGCTGATCGACGCCACCGCCAAGCAGATGTCCGCCCAGTTTTTCGACCGATTCACCGCGCAGCTGACGCCGCCGGCCGAGGTTTCGGCCACGCCCGAACTGGAGCGTGCAGCGGCCTCCGGTCAGGCTCCGCCGCCCGGCGTTACCCCGGCGCAGGTCCCCTCGGTCACGGTGGACCCGGCCATGGCCGCCGCACCCAGCCCGCGGGCGATGGGCGATGTAAGCGAGCCTGGGCCGCGTGCCGAACTCACCGCCAAGGTGGCAGCGCCGGTCGCTCGGCCGATGCCGGCACCGGCCGGTGCGATCTCGATCTTCTCGCTGATTCCATCCGACATATTCGGCCTGCCGCTGGTGTTCTGGATCGGCCTGGTGCTGTTCCTGCCCATCCCCGTGCTGCTGTTCCTGTTCGGGTGAGCGTCGCCGCCACCCAGGCGCTACTGGCCGCAGGCGGCTATGTGGCGGACCAGGCGCTGGCCACCACCGTTCACCTGGCGCTGGCGATGCAGCGGCCGCTGTTCCTGGAAGGCGAGCCAGGGACCGGCAAGACCGAGATCGCCAAGGTGCTCTCAGCCGGGCTGGGCCGGCCCCTGGTGCGGCTGCAGTGCTATGACGGCCTGGACCTGTCGGCCGCGGCCTATGAGTGGAACGCGGCCCGGCAGCTGATGGCCATCAGGCTGGCCGAAGGCGGCGCGAGGCCGGACATCTACAGCCGTGAATATCTGCAGGAACGACCGCTGCTGGCCGCCATTTCCGGCCCGCCCAGCGTCCTGCTGATCGACGAGCTGGACCGGGCGGACGAGCCGTTCGAGGCCTTCCTGCTGGAGCTGCTGGGCGACTTCCAGCTGACGATCCCGGAGCTAGGGACGATCAAGGCGGCAACGCCCCCGGTCGTCATCATCACATCGAACCGCACGCGTGAAGTGCATGACGCGATCCGCCGGCGGTGCCTGTATCAGTGGGTCGACTACCCCGATGCGGCACGAGAGCGGGCGATCCTGGCCCTGCGCGCGCCGGGGGTAGCGGCCGGGCTGTCGGCGCAGGTCGTGGCCTTCGTGCAGAAGGTGCGCGGCGGCGACTACTTCAAATTGCCCGGCGTGGCGGAGACCATCGACTGGGCGAACGCGCTGACCGCGCTGAATGCGACCGAGCTGGAGCCGGCGGTGGTGGACGAGACGCTGGGCGTCCTGCTGAAATACCAGGACGACATCGCCAAGCTGCGGGGCGCGGAGGCGGCGCGGCTGGTGGATGAGGCGCGTTCGGCGGCGTGATCCCGCCGGCCGAGGTGCTGCGGGAAGCGTTGTCGACGCCGCGAGGCGGTACCGGCGGGCCGGGGCCGCAGCCAGG
>JACMRO010000067.1 GCA_014376425.1 Rubritepida sp. | reverse complement strand
GGCTGCCGGCGGCGGTGGCTGACCTCGCCTTCAGTGTCGAGGCGCTGCGCCTGAATGCGCGCGAGTGGCGCGCCGGGGAGGGGCGCCTGCTGCTGGCCGATCAGCGGGCCCGCATCGATCCGCTGCTGCTGACCTTGCATGGCGGCCGGATCACCCTTCGCCTGGCGGCCGATAATGCCGGGCCGCTGCCGCAGCTGCAGGTCTCCGTCCGGGGTGACGGGGTGGATGTGGCCGCCTTCGGCGCGCCCATCGCGGGCCGGGGCGAGATCGACCTCGACCTGCGCGGCCAGGGGGCGGATACCCGCGCCTGGGCGGCCAGCGCCATCGGCCATGCGGCGGTTGCGGTCACCGACGGCCGGGTCTCGCCCAGCCTGGTCCGCGGTGCCTTGCCGCAACAGGCGCAGGGCCTGGCCGGGGAGATCGGCCTCGCCTGCATCGCCGCGCGTTTCGACGTGGTGGCCGGCATCGGTCAGGCGCGGACGCTTTTCGTCGATTCGTCGCTGGGCCGCGCCACCGGCCAGGGCCAGGTCAGCCTGCGGGACGAAACGCTGGCGCTGCGGCTGAACACCGACCTGCGGCTGCCAGTGCCGGGCACGCCCGGGCTGCGGGTGCGGGCGCCGCTGCCGGTGAGCGGCCCCTGGTCGGCGCCGCGCTTCGATGGCTCGGCCATGGTGGGCAGTGTGCTGAGTGGCCAGGCGGACCGGCTGCTGCCTGGGCTGGGGCAGGCGCTGGGCGCCGGCCAGGGGGCAGGCCAGGGTGCAGGCCCGCCAATGTCGGACTGTGCCACCGCGCTGGGGCTGGCGCGCGGCGGCCGGGCCGGGCCGGTACCGGCCAGCCAGGCGCCGGCGCCCGAACCCCCGGCCCCGCCCGGCGCCCGGCCGCAGGCGCCGGACCTGCTGCGTGGGCTGCTGCGATGAAGCGCTTCTGGGACGAGGCGCGGATCGAGCCTGCCGAAGGCGGGCTGGCCGTGCTGCTCGATGGCCGCCCGGTGCGGCTGCCCGGCGGCACCGCGCTGCGGGTGGAACGCCCTGCGTTGGCCGAGGCGCTGGCGGCCGAATGGCAGGCCGCCGGTGGCGCGAAAGGGCAGGAATTCCGTCCCGAGGACATCGCCCTGACCCGCCTGGTCGGGACCGTGCAGGAGAAGGTGGCGCCCGACCCCGCGCCGATGGTCCAGGGCATCGCCGAATATGCCGCCGCCGACCTGCTCTGCTACCGGGCGGAGGATGCCCGGCTGGCCGCCGTCGAGGCGCTGGAATGGGACCCCTGGCTGGCCTGGAGCGCCAACGCCCTTGGCGCGCCGTTGCTGACCGCCACCGGCATCATCCATGTCACCCAGCCCGCGGCGTCGCGCAGGGCGCTGCGTGATGCGGTGGCGGCGCTCGACCCCTATGCGCTGACCGTCCTGGCCAATGCCGTACCGGCGCTGGGCAGCCTGGTGCTGGGCCTGGCCCTGGTGCTTGGCGAGATCGACGCGGCCGGAGCGCATCGCGTCTCCCTGGTCAATGAGCTGTTCCAGGAGGAATTCTGGGGCCGCGACGATGAGGCGCTGGCGCGGCGGGGCAAGATTGCGGCCGAACTTGCATTGGCCGAACGCATGCTGCGGCTGGCGCGGGCGTGAAGGCGCGGCACCTGTTCATCGCCGGGCGGGTGCATGGCGTGGGCTTCCGCGAATGGCTGCTGCAGGCGGCGCGCGCGCACCAACTCCAGGGCTGGGTGCGCAACCGCACCGATGGCCGGGTGGAGGCGGTGCTGGCCGGCGAGGAAGCGGCGATCGAGGCGGTGCTGCTGCTGTGCCGGCGCGGCCCACCTTTGGCCCAGGTGACTGAGATCGTGGAGAGTTTTTGCGAGTTGCCGGAAGAGCCTGATTTCATTCGTCGCCAGACCCTGTGAAGGAATATGCCGTGAAAGACCGCTTCCCGCCCCTGACCCAGGCGACGATGAGCTTCGAGCAGGCGCGCGTCGCCCGCGGCATCGCCGGCAGCCGCGGCGGCGATGGGGCGCGCGGCCCGTTCAACATGTGGCTGCGCGTGCCCGATCTGGCGGACCGGCTGCAGAAAGTGGGCGCCTACATTCGCTACGAGGCGACCCTGCCGCAAAAGCTGGTGGAAATGGCGATTTGCATCACCGCCCGGCAATGGAACGCGGCCTACGAATGGCACGCGCATGCCGCGCTGGCGAAGCAGGAGGGCTTGTCGCCCGGTATCCTGGCCGCCATCGCCGTCCGCACCCGGCCCGAGGGGATGGATCCGGCCGAGACCGCCATCTGGGCATTCTGCACCCAGCTTTTCGCCGAGCATGGCGTGACGGAGGATCGCTTCGCCGCGGTGCGCGACCTGTTCGGCGAGGCGGGTGTGACCGAGCTGACAGCCACCTGCGGCTACTACGTCGCCGTGGCGATGACGCTGAATGTCAGCCAGGTGAAAATCCCCGAGGGCGCCATCCCCTTCGGCTGAAAAGCCTTGCGGCGGGGCAGCCATGCTGTCATATCGAGCTCGCAGCGCAGGCTCAACGGGCTCCGCGCCCGGTCGCGTGAACGCCTACACCAAGGCGCCAACCGGGCAGCGATGGCGCTTCACCCAGAAGGGACCCGGCACGCGGGGAACTTTCGCCCCACAGCGAACGGCCCGCGCACATCCGCGCCCGCCGATGGATTTTCATGACTCAATTCAATGAACTCGGCCTTCACCCCAGCCTGCTGCAGGCGCTGGAGGAGAGCGGTTACACCATCCCAACCCCGATCCAGGCGCAGGCAATCCCGCTGGCGATGGCCGGCCGCGACGTGCTGGGCATTGCCCAGACCGGCACCGGCAAGACTGCCGCCTTCGCCCTGCCCATCCTGCACAAGCTGGCCGCCACCCCCGGCCGCCCGCCGCGCGGCGGGATGCGTTGCCTGGTGCTGAGCCCGACGCGTGAACTGGCGAGCCAGATCGCCGACAGCTTCAAGACCTATGGCAAGCACATGGGCCTGACCGTCATCACCGTTTTCGGCGGTGTCGGCCACGCGCCGCAGATCCGCGACCTGGCGCGCGGTGTCGACGTCGTCGTCGCCACGCCGGGCCGCCTGCAGGACCATCTGGACAGCCGGCATGCCCGCCTCGACCACGTGCAGATCATGGTGCTGGATGAGGCCGACCAGATGCTCGACAAGGGCTTCCTGCCGCCGATCCGCAAGATTCTGCGCGCGACTCCGCCCACGGGTGAGCGGCAGACGCTGTTCTTCTCCGCCACCATGCCGAACGAGATCGCCAAGCTGGCCGGCGAGATGCTGAGCAACCCGGCCCGGGTGGAAGTGACACCTGTGGCCACCACCGCCGAACGGGTCGACCAGCGCGTCATCCACGTTGAAGCCGGCGGCAAGCGCGGCATGCTGGCCGAATTGCTGCGCGCGCCGGGCGTGGGCCGCGCGCTGGTGTTCAGCCGCACCAAGCACGGCGCCGACAAGATCGTGAAGAACCTGGAAGCCGACGGCCTGGCCGCCAACGCCATCCACGGCAACAAGGGCCAGTCGCAGCGCGAGCGGGCGCTGGACCAGTTCAAGCGCGGCCTGGCGCCGATCCTGGTGGCGACCGACATCGCCGCCCGCGGCATCGATGTGGACGGCGTGACCCACGTCATCCAGCACGACCTGCCGGAGGTGCCGGAGACCTATGTGCACCGCATCGGCCGCACTGCCCGTGCCGGTGCCTCGGGCGAGGCGATCGCGTTGTGCGCGCCTGATGACCAGGACAAGCTGCGCGCGATCGAGAAGCTGACGCGCCAGGCGATCCCGAGCGAGGACCGCCGCACCGACAAGTCGCGCGCGCTGCCCGCGCCTGGCAATATGGATGTGAAGCAGTTTGTGCGGCCGCATGGCGCGCCCAAGCCGAAACAGAACCAGGGGCAGAACCAGGGCCGCGGTCGCGGGGCCGGTGGCCCGGCGCCGCAGGGGCGGGCCACGGCGCGCCCGCAGGAACCGCGGGCGGCTTCCGCACCGCGCGCGCCATCCGCCCCGCGCGCTGGCGGGGATGCCACGCGGGGGCGCGAACGGGGCTTTCGCGAGGGCGATTTCCGGGATGCGGCGGCGCCGGCTTCGACCAGCCGCGGGCGCTGGTAAGAACAAGGCGGGCCGGCGAGGCGGTTGCCTCTCCTGGCCTGCGAATGGCTGGCCGGCTTCGTTGATGCGGACTGGCCAACGCCCGCATCAGCGCCTCAATCGACGGTGATGCGGGCCTGCCGCACCACCTCGGCCCACCGCACCCGCTCCTCCCGGATCAGCCGGCCGAAAGCAGGGCCGTCCATGCCCGACGGTTCACAGCCTTCGTCGCGCAGCCGGGTGATCAGGGTCGGGTCGGCCAGGGCGGTGCGCTGTGCCTCGGCCAGCCGCGCCACCACCGGCTGCGGCGTGCCGGCGCGCACCAGGATGCCGTACCAGGCAGTGGCCTTGTAGCCGGGCACCGTTGCCGCCACCGGCGGCACGCCGGGCAACACGTCTATCGACCGTTCCCCGGTCACTGCCAGTGCGCGCAACTGCCCGCCCGAGATCAGCCCCACCGCCGAGGGCAGGGTGGTGATCATGAAATGCAGCACGCCGCCGACGATGTCGGTCAGTGCCGGCGCCGCCCCCCGGTAAGGGATGTGTTCGGCCTCCGCGCCAGCCATCTGCAGCAACAGCGCCGCGGCCAGGTGGCTGGCCGAGCCGTTGGACGCCGAGCCGTAGTTGACGTCGCCCCGCGCGGCGCGAATCTCCGCCATCAGGCCCGGGAAATCCCGCGCCTGGGAGCGGCTGCCCACCACCACCACCAGCGGCGCGTCGGCGACCAGCCCGATAGGCTCCAGCGCCGTTTCCGGGTTGACGCGGAGGTTGCGGAACAGCGTGGGATTCACGCTCATCGGGCCATGATTGCCCATCAGCAGCGTGTAGCCGTCCGCTGGCGCGGTCGCGCATATCTCGGTCGCCAAGTTGCCCCCGGCGCCCGGCCTGTTCTCGACGATGACCTGCTGGCCCAGCGGGCCGATCAGCGCCTGCGCCAGGGTGCGGGCGATGAGGTCGGTGCCGCCGCCGGCAGCGAAGGCGGTCAGGATGCGCAGCGGCCGGGTGGGGAAGCCCTGGCCCAGCGCCGGCAGCGGCAGCGTGGCCAGGAGGGTGCGGCGGCGGATCATTCGGCAGCCAGCTTCAGGGCGTGGCCGGCCCAGATCCGTCCGGGCACCAGCAGCGTGCCCTCCATGATGCGCCGCGCGGTGCGCAGCATGCCGGCCCAGGCGACGTCCTCCTCGCCATTCATCTCGATCGGCACCGCGATGACGCCGCTGGGGTGGCGGATGCGCACCACATCGCCGGCGCTGGGCGGCACCACCGTGCCGGGCAATTTGGACGCGGTGGCCAGGCAGATCGCGCCGGTGACCGCCAGCGCCTTGTGCACGGCGTGCGGGGTCAGGTAGCGCACCGCGAAATCGGCATCGTCCGCAGGCCCGACCAGGCCGACCTTGGGCACCACGCTGTCGGTCACGTCGCCCAGGCCCATGCGGCTGCCGGCTTGCAGGCGGATCACCTCGATGCGGGCCAGCAACTTTGTGTCAGCGTCGATTTCGGCCGGGGTGGCATCGACGCTGGTGCCCAGATCGGCGGCGCGCAGGATGAGCATGGGCATGGCGCAATCGACGAGCGAAACCTCGACGCCGTTGATCGTTTCGGATCGCTGTCCGGTCGGAAGCAGCCGGCCGGTCTTGCCGCCGGCGATCTGCCGGAAGCGCAGTTCGATGGGCGCGGCGGTGCCGTTCACGCCGGGGATCTGGGCATCGCCATCGTAGGTGACCTCGCCGCCCGGGGTCTGCACCAGGGCATCCACCAACGCGCCGGTGTTGCGGTTGCGGATGCGCACCGTCGTCGCCTCGCCGGTGGCGCGGACCAGCCCGGCTTCGAGCGCGAAGGGGCCCACGCCGGCCAGCATGTTGCCGCAGTTGGGCCGGGTGTCGATCAGGGCGCGGCCGATATCGACCTGGGCGAACAGGTAGTCCACATCCACCCCCGGCTCGGCGCTGGGCGAGACGATGGCGACCTTGCTGGTCAGCGAATTGGCGCCGCCGATGCCATCGACCTGCAGCTGGTGCGGGCTGCCCAGCGCGGCCAGCAGCACAGCGTCGCGCAGGCTGTCATCGGCCGGCAGGTCGGCGGCCAGGAAATACGGGCCGCGGCTGGAGCCGCCGCGCATGATGACGCAGGGAATTCGGGTCTGACGCATGGCTTGAATGTCGCGCTTGACCATGGCGCGCGCAAGCCGGAATGGTGCGCCATGCCCGAAGCCCCGCACCCCGCTTCCCTGCTGGAAACCCTCTCCCGCATCACCGGCCCCGCCGGCCTGCTGACCGGCGCCGATGCCGCGCCGATGCTGACGGATTGGCGCGGCCTCTACCACGGCGCAGCACTGGCCGTGCTGCGGCCGGGGAGTACCGCCGAATTGTCCGAATGCGTCCGCGCCTGCGCCGCCGCCCGCGTGGCCATGGTGCCGCAGGGCGGCAACACCTCGATGGTGGGCGGCGCCACGCCGGACGAATCCGGCCGCCAGATCGTCGTGGCGCTGACGCGGATGAACCGCGTGCGCGAGATCGACACCACCGACATGACCATGGTGTGCGAAGCCGGGCTGGTGCTGAAAGCCGCCCAGGATGCGGCCCGTGAAGCCGGCGCCCTGTTCCCGCTCTCACTGGGCGCCGAGGGTTCCGCCACTATCGGCGGCGTGCTGTCCACCAATGCCGGCGGCAACACCACCGTGCGCTACGGCAATGCGCGTGAGCTGATGCTGGGCCTGGAATGCGTGATGCCCGATGGCGCGATCTGGCACGGCCTGCGCCGGCTGCGCAAGGACAACACCGGCTATGCGCTGCGCCACCTGATGGTGGGCGCCGAGGGCACGCTGGGCTTCATGACCGCAGCCGCCCTGCGACTGTTTCCGCTGCCGCGCGAGGAAGCGGTGGCGCTGTGTGCCGTGGCCGACGAGGCTGCCGCGCTCGCCCTGTTCCGCCGCCTGCGCGACCAGGATGAGGGTGCGGTGCGGGCGTTCGAATACATGTCCGCCGGCAGCCTGCACCTGGTGCTCGACCATGTGCCCGGCGTGGTGCTGCCGCTGGCCGCGCGGGCGCAGCATTACGTGCTGGTGGACCTGGCGTCCTCGCGCCCCGATGCGGGGCTGCGCGCGCTGCTGGAGAACGTGCTGGAAGCGGCGATGGAAGCGGGCGAGGTGCTCGATGCCGCACTGGCGGAATCCGTCGCCCAGCGCGCCGCCATCTGGAAGCTGCGGGAGGAGCATCCGGAGGGCCAGAAGCGTGCTGGCGCCAGCGTGAAGAACGACGTTTCGGTGCCCGTCTCGGCGGTGCCGGAGATGGTCAGGCGGTCATCCGAAGCGCTGATGCGGCTCATCCCCGGCAGCCGACCGGTGCCGTTCGGCCATCTGGGCGACGGCAACATCCACATGAACCTGGCGCAGCCGCTGGATATGGACCCGCAGGCCTTCCTGGCCCGCAGCCACGACATCATGGACTGCGTCAACGCGATCGTGCGCGAGTACGGCGGCAGTTTCTCGGCCGAGCACGGCATCGGCCGGCTGAAGACCGACATGATGCAGGACTGGCGCGGCGGGGCGGAGCTTTGCGCGATGCAGGCGATCAAGGCCGCGCTCGACCCGCTCGGGTTGATGAACCCCGGCAAGGTGTTGCCCATGGGGCGTGGATGAAGCTGATCGCGGCGGCGCTGCTGCTGGCCGCCTGCGCCGCACCCCCGCCGGCCAACCTGGCCGTCCCAGTCACCGTCGAATTTTCCGGGGTTGCCCGCGCCGGGGCCACGGCGGTGCCGCTGGAAGGCGGCCGGCTGCTCTCCGCCGCCCACATCTTGGACGACGCCGGCATGGCCGAGGGCTTCTGCCGCCTGGGCCGGCGCGATGCGCCACCGCGGCTTTCCGCCGTGCTGATCGACCCGGGCCAGCCGGCGGCGCGGCTGCGCCAGGGCCAGGCCCGCCTCAACCCCGCCGATTGCGAGCTGACCTATCGGGGCGGTGCCGATCTCGCATTGCTGTCCACCGGCGGCGGCCATGGTGTGGCGCTCTGCGCTGGCGACCTGCGCCCGGGCCAGACCGTCCTGGTCGCGACCCGCGACCGTACCACCCTGGCCCGCATGGGCGCCGACGCGGCCGAGGCCAACCCGGTCGATGGCAGCTACGCGGTGCTGCCGCTGCGGCTGGAGGCCGGCGAATCCGGCGGCGGCGTCTTCGACCCCGCGCGTCTCTGCCTGCACGGCATCGTCAGCCAGCGGGCGCTGGGCAACCCGGACGCCGCCTGGATCGTCCGCACCTCGACCATCCGCGCCTTCCTGGCCGGCGGCTGAACGCCCGGCTATACCCGGCCCCGTGATCACCCGCATCGACCTCTACGTCTTTCGCCAGCTGGGCGGCGCCTTGCTGGCCGTGACCATCGGCCTGGCCGCGCTCGTCTGGCTCACCCAGTCGCTGCGCTTCATCGAGCTGGTGCTGGATCGCGGCCTGTCTTTCTGGGTGTTCCTCGAACTGACCTCGCTGCTGTTGCCCAGCTTCTTCGCCGTCATCCTGCCCATCACCACCTTCGTCGTCGTGCTGTTCACCTATGTCCGGCTGGGCAGCGACCGTGAGCTGGTGGTGATGCGCGCGGCCGGCCTGTCGCAATGGCAGCTCGCGCGCCCCGCCATGGCGGTAGCAGGGCTTGCCGTCGTGCTGGGCTATTTCCTGACGCTTTACCTGGTGCCGCTCAGCCATGCCTCGTTCCGCGAATGGCAGTTCGAGATCCGCAATCAGATGGCTGGGCTGCTGCTGCAGGAGGGCGTGTTTTCCTCGGTCGGCGACGACCTTACCGTCTATGCCCGGACGCGCGAGATCGATGGCAGCCTGCGCGGCATCATGGTGCATGATGCGCGAGAGCGGGGCGCGCCCGTCACCATCCTGGCCGAGGCGGGGCGGCTCTCCAACGGCCCCGAGGGCCCACGCGTCACGCTGATTAATGGCCAGCGGCAGCAACTGGAGCGCAGCCCCACCGGCGCCGTGCGACTCAATGTGCTGAGCTTCACCGAGAACAGCCTGGACCTGGCGCGCGCCAACCGGGCCGAGCAGAACCGCTTCCGCAACGCCCAGGAACGCGGCCTGGATGAGCTGCTGAATCCCGAGCCCGATGTCTCGCTGCGGGACCGGCGGCGCTTCCGGGCCGAGGCGCATCAGCGGCTGGCCAATCCGCTCACCGGCTTCTCGCTGGCGCTGCTGGGCCTGGCGGTGGCGCTGACCGGTCAGTTCCAGCGCTATGGCGGCGGGCTAAAGCTGTTCCTGGGCAGCACGCTGGTGGTCGGGCTGCTGGCGGTCGGGCTGATCTTCAGCAGCGCTGCGGCACGGACCAACTCGCTGCTGCCGCTGATCTGGATTCACGCCATCGTACCCGGCATCGTGGCGGCCTGGGTGCTGTCGGGCATGCCCGGGCTGCGGCGCGGTGGCAGCCTTCCCAGGGTCGCCCGGGCATGACCTTCGCGCAGACGTTGACCTTCTATGTCGGCCGCCGGTTCCTGATGGCGACGCTGACCATGCTGGCGGCGCTCACCCTGCTGGTCTCGCTGTTCGACTTCATCGAACTGCTGCGCCGTGCCGCCGCCCGCCCCGATGCGGGCTTCGCGCTGGTCGCCTCGATCGCCGGGCTGCGGATGCCCTTCCTGTCGATCCAGATCATGCCCTTCGCCATCCTGCTGGGCGGCATCCTGGCCTTCTGGCGCCTCACCCGCTCATCCGAGCTGATCGTGGCGCGGGCGACCGGGGTTTCGGCCTGGGGGTTCCTGCTGGGGCCGGTGGTGGTGGCGCTGCTCTTCGGCGGTGTCGCGATCGGCGCCATCTCGCCGATCTCGTCGGCCATGCTGTCGCGCGCCGAACGGCTGGAGGCAACCTTCCTGCGCGCCGGCGGCGGCGTGACCGCGTTGGCCGGCGGCAGGCTGTGGCTGCGCCAGGCCGACCGGGCGCTGGAGCCGGGGGGGGTCGCCATCATCTCCGGCCGGCCGACGCGGCTGCTTTCCTCCGGCCGCGACCTGACCTTCATTCTGGAGGAGGTGACGATCTGGCGGCTTTCCGCCGCGGACCGGCCGCTGCAGCGCCTGGAAGTGCCGCGCGCCACCCTGGCCCCGGGCCGCTGGGTGCTGGAGAATGCGGTGCTGTTCGGCGCCGACCGGCTGCCCGCCGCCCCCGCCACCCTGACCCTGCCCACCGAGCTGACGCCCGACCGCATCGAAAACAGCTTCGCCTCGCCCGATACGTTGAGCTTCTGGGCGCTGCCGGGCTTCATCGCGGTGCTGGAACAGGCCGGCTTCTCGGCCATTCGGCACCGGTTGCAGTTCCAGTCGCTGCTGGCGCTGCCGGCGCTGGCGGTGGCGATGGCGCTGGTCGCCGCCGGTTTCTCGATGCGCCCCAGCCGGATGGGCGGGGTGATGCGCATGGTGGGTGCGGGGGTCTCGGCCGGCTTCGCACTGTTCGTGCTGGACAAGATCACCGCGGAATTCGGCGAATCCGGCGCGCTGCCGGTGTGGCTGGCTGCCTGGGCGCCGAGCATCGCCGGATTGTTGCTGGCGATGGGCCTGTTGCTGCATCTGGAGGACGGGTAAAGCTTGCCGATGGCAGCCAGGGCACCCTCAGCACAAGCGGCGCTCATTCGCTTCGGCAGCCGGCGCCAACGTCGGCTGGAAGCTGCTGAAATGCGGCGTGCGGCGGCTTGGGCGGGAGGCTTCGGCCATGCTGTCGCTGTGCTGGCCAGGGGCGCCTGGGGCGACGCGAAACGGGCGGCCGTGTCGGGCCAGGCATGTGCTGCGCAAGGCTTCGGCTGGCTGGCGATGGGCGCACGCGGCACGGTCTGTGCGGGCTGCGGCATGGTTCGCCTGGCGCATCGCCGTACCCTTACTGGCGGCTTGGCGGCCGCGAGACTTGTGCAGCGACTGGGTGGTCTGCTGGCGCGAGAGGCTACGGCCGCGACCCGCCGCACCACGGCGCTGCTCGGCCCAGCGCGGTGGCTTACAGCCTCGGTCGCGGCGGGCTTACTGCTGACGCTCGGCGGCCCGCTGGAAGCACAGACCGGCCGCGGCTTCGATGCCGCCGTCCCCGGCGCGCCGATGGGCAGCCTGGGCCCGGCCACGCCGGCCCCGCCGGCCGCCCCCCGCACCCCCGCCGGGCCACCACGCGTCGACAACAGCGCCCCCGTCACCTTCACCGCCGACGAGGTGGAGTACGACCGTGAGCGCGGCATCGTCACCGCCCGCGGCCGGGTCGAGGCATGGCAGAACGAGCGCATCCTGCGCGCCGACGAATTCAGCTACGACCGCAACACTTCGATCGCCACCGTCCGCGGCAATGTGCAGATCATGGAAGCCGACGGCCAGGTGCTGTTCGCCGACAGCGCGGAGCTGGGCCAGGGCTTCCGTGACGGCGTGCTGACGGGAGTACGCGCGCTGCTGGCCGCCAATGGCCGCCTGGTGGCCAATGGCATCCGCCGCACCACCGCGCCGCTGCCCGAGGGCGCGCCCGAAAACACGCCACGGCAGACGCTGAGCGACATCAGCCGCGTGGTCTATTCCAGCTGCAACCTGTGCGAGCGCGACCCCTCGGCGCCGCCGCTGTGGCAGGTGCGGGCGCGCACCGCGACGCAGGACACCGCCGCCCAGCGCATCGCCTACCGCGACGCGCGGCTGGAAGTGTACGGCGTGCCGGTCCTGTACACGCCGTTCTTCTCCCACCCCGACCCGCAATCGCCCCGCGGTTCGGGCTTCCTGTTTCCGACGGTGGGCAGCACCCGCTTCCTGGGCGGCTTCATCCAGACACCCTACTACTGGGCGATCGACGAACAGAGCGACCTGACCGTGACGCCGCTCTTCTCGACCAGCCAGACGCCCAATGTCGGCGCCGAGTACCGCCGGCGTTTCAACAGCGGCGACATCCAGGCGCAGTTCAGCGGCGGCTATTTCAACCCCGGCACGCTGGGCGGCAGCACCGGCGGGAAGCGCGAGTTCGCCGGCCACATCTATTCACGCGCGCGCTTCCACCTGGATGAGAACTGGCGGGTGGGCGTCGAGATCAACCGTGCGTCCAGCGAGCAGTATCTGCGCACCTACCGCTTCGAGTTCCGCCGGGTGCTGACCAGCACGGCCTTCCTGGAAGGTTTTTGGGGGACGGAGGGTTATGCCCGCATCGACACCCGCCTCTACCAGGGCCTGCGGACGACGGATAATGACCGGCTGTTCCCCATCGTCGGCCCCAACGCCTATGGCGAATACGCGCCGCGGGAGCGCTATCTAGGCGGCTTCCTGCAGGTCAATGCCGGGCTGCTGGGGATCACCCGGCTGACCGGCGCGTCCAGCCAGCGCACCACCCTGCAGGCCAACTGGCGGCGCGAGGAGATCGATCCGGTCGGCGGCGTGTGGAACTTCCGCATGCAGGGCGACTTGCGCGGCTATTACGCGAGCCGCCAGTCGGTCAACACCATCGGCGCCAAAGTCGTCACCACCACCACGAATAACGAGGCCAACGGCTTCCACGGCGACGGTAACGTCCGGGCCGCCATCGACTGGCGGATGCCGCTGGTCCGCAGCGCCGGCGCCTATGGCACGCAGACGATCGAGCCACGCATCCAGCTGGTCACCGGCCCCAACACCGGCCGGCAGACGCGCTTTCCCAACGAGGACAGCATCGACCTCGAATTCACCGACGCGAACCTGTTCAACCTGAACCGCTTCAACGGCCGCGACCGGCAGGAGGGCGGCACGCGGGTCGACGGCGCGTTGCGCACCGCCTGGGACTTCCCCAATGGCGGCCGGGTCGAGGCCATCGCCGGCCGCTCCTGGCGGATCCATCGCGACGCGACCTTCGCGCCAGGCTCCGGGCTGGACCGGCGGGGCAGCGACTATGTCGGGCGGTTGACGGTAGCGCCGGCGCACTGGCTGGACATTCAGGCCCGCACCCGGCTGGATGGCGAGACCGGGCAACACCGCTTCAGCGACTATATCGCCAGCACCTCGCTTAACGGGGTCATCCCCGGAGTAGATTCGGTGGGGCTGCAGGCCGGCTACCTTTACACCACGCCGCAGTCCTACCTGAGGCCGCTGCGCACCCGCAACGAGGTGATGGTGGGGGTTACCGCCAACACCCGCACGGCCTCCGGCTCCAACTGGCGCTTCGGCGTCTCGGCGCGGTACGACATCGATATCGACAGGCCGGTGCTGGTGCAGGGCATCGCGGGCTACGAGGATGAGTGCTTCATCCTGGAAGGGCGATTCGTACGACGTTTCGCGCGCGACGCCATCACCCGGCAGGAATATGCTGGCAACACCATTTTCCTGATCCGCCTTGGCTTCAAGACGCTCGGCGAATACGGGTTCCGCGCGCTGTGACGCGCTTCGCCATCCTCACGGTTGAACGCTTCGAGTGGCCCTTCACCTTGCGAATGCCCTTCCGCTTCGGCGTCATCACGGTACGGCATGGCAGGCAGGCGGTGCTGCGGGCGCGGACCCGAACGGAAGACGGCCGCGAGGGTTGGGGCGTGGCGGCGGAGACACTGGCGGCCAAGTGGTTCGACAAGAGCCCCGCGCTGACCGACGCCGACAACGAACACCAGCTTCGCCGGTCGCTGGAACTGGCCTGCGCCGGCGGGCTGGCGCATGGCGCGGATACCGCCTTCGGCCACTACGCCAACCGCTATGCCAGCCATGTCGCGGCCTGCGGCGCCGAGGCGCTGAACCCGCTGATTGCCGCATACGGCCAGGCATTGCTGGACCGCGCCTGTTTCGATGCGCTGCTGAAGCTGGAAGGCCTGTCCTTCGATGCCGGCATGCGGGCCAATCTGGGCGGCATGGCGCCGCACCCGGTGATCGCCGACTTACAGGATTTCGACTTTGCGGCGCTGCTGGCGGCGGTGCCACCGCCCAGCCGCATCGCGGCCCGTCATACCGTCGGGCTGGTTGACCCGATCACCGACGCCGACGTGACGGAATGGGTGCATGACGGCCTGCCCGAAACGCTGGAGCAGGTGGCGGCGATCTATGGTCATCGTTGGTGGAAGCTGAAGGTGGGTGGAAACCTCGCGGCGGATATCGACCGGCTGTGCCGGATCGCTGCCGTGCTGGATGCCGGGCCAGCCTATCAGGCCAGCCTGGACGGCAATGAGCAGTATGCGGATGCGGAAAGTGCGGCCGCGTTGTGGCGGGCGATGGTGGCAGAGCCGCGCCTGGCCCGGCTGTGCGCGTCCGTCGCCTATATCGAGCAGCCCGTGGCCCGCGGACGGGCGCTGGAAACCTCGATGGCGGCGCTAGCGGCGGCACGGCCGGTGATCATTGATGAGAGCGATGGCGACCTCGATGCCTTCGTGCGGGCGAAGGCGCTGGGCTATTCGGGGGTATCCACCAAGGCCTGCAAGGGTTTCTGGCGCAGCTTCATCAACCAGGCGCGATGCGTGGCCTGGGGTGGCGAATACTTCATGTCGGCCGAGGATCTGACCACCCTGGCGGGGGTGTGCGTGCAACAGGATCTGGCGCTGGTAAGTGCGCTCGGCCTGGGGCACGTCGAGCGCAACGGCCACCACTTCATCGCAGGATTCGAGGGGCGGCCGAAGGCGGAGGCGGTGCGCTTCATGGAGGCGCATCCGGATCTCTATGCCGATACGGCGGCGGGTCCGCGGTTGGCCATTCGGCAGGGGATGCTTGAGATCGGCTCGCTGGGGGTGGCGGGGTTTGGCGCGACCGAGACGCCCAATTTCACGGCAATGGAGGGGATGCCGCAGACCGCGTGGCAACGATGATGCCGCCTGTCGATAAGATTCGACAGGGCAAATATCACGTGACCAATCTGGTTCCTGCGCTGCGCCTGTTCGCCGCCGCTCGGCAAGCAGCGCTAGACGCTTGATTCACGGATAACGGCGGAGCGATCCACTCCGTAGAACGAATTCTCGATATTCTAAGCATGCGTGTAAACTACCCGGGGCTCACACACATCAACAACCTCAAACAGAGAGCTGATGCAGAGATCAGTATAAATGCAGCGCGGGCACGGGATACAAATCAGCCTCTACGTATTGAGCATATTATGCCTCAAAGGGTTTACACAGTACAAGTCTGTCGACTTATTACTCAAGGCGCTACTGATACTCATATTGTTGATTTCATTCGAGCGAACTACCGTCTGGTTCTTTTAACTAGTGAGGAAGCTCGCCGACTCGACCGATTGAACCGCTCAAAGTTGGCGGTGGACCGGATCGCAGATGCCGGCATCCTCCTGACTGAGCGCACCGGCCTCACAGAGCGCTTTCAACCAGCGGAAGGAATCAACCCCGACATCGGGCTCGAAGCATCGGCCCGGTAATCCTTACGCATCCGCCCGGCGAGGAACGCCGCCCGCCCCGCCAGCACTGCATGCTTCATCGCCGTCGCCATCAAGACCGGGTCATCGGCGTGCGCAATCGCGCTGTTCAGCAGCACCGCGTCGCAGCCCAGCTCCATCGCCAACGCGGCGTCGCTCGCCGTGCCGATGCCGGCATCGACCAGCACCGGCACCCGCGCATTCTGCTTGATGCTGCGGTTCATGTAGGGGTTCACCACCCCCATGCCCGACCCGATAGGCGCGCCCAGCGGCATGATGGCGACGCAGCCCATCTCCTCCAGCCGCTTCGCCGCTATGGGGTCGTCGGCGCAATAGACCATCACCTCGAAGCCATCGGCGATCAACGCGGCCGCCGCTTCCATGGTGCCGGCCATGTCGGGATAGAGGTAGGGCGGCGGGCCCAGCACTTCCAGCTTCACCAGGTTCCAGCCACCCGCCTCGCGCGCCAGGCGCAGCGTACGCACGGCATCGCGCGCGGTGTGGCAGCCGGCGGTATTGGGCAGGTAGGTGTAGCGGTCGGGCGGCACGAAATCCTGCAGCATGGGCGCTGCCGGGTCCGAGGTATTCACCCGGCGCAGCGCCACCGTCACGATCTCTGCGCCGCTCGCGGCGGTCGCCGCTGCCGTCTCCTCGAGCGACTTGTAGCGACCGGTGCCGACGATCAGCCGCGAGGTGAAGCGGCGGCCGGCGACCTCCCACGAATCATCCATCAGCCGCCACCGATGAAATGCACGATTTCGAGCTGGTCGCCCGGCGCTAGCGCAGCCTGCGCGTAGGTGCTCCGCGGCACGATCTCCTCATTGCGCTCGACCGCGACCTTGCGGGTGTCGAGGCCGATCTCGCGCAGCAGCTCCGCCACGCTGGCGGCGCGGACGGAGCGGGGCGCACCGTTGAGGGTGATGGCGATTTCCATGAGCTCCATTTGGCCCCGCCGCATTGCATGGGCAAGCACCCCCGGGCCAACCGGTGGCGTCCCGGCGCTCAGCGGAATGCCCAGCGCAGGGTACGCGCCACGCCCAGCGTCCCGGCGCGAACCAGTGGCCGGCCCAGGAGCGGATTGGCCAGACCGTGCATGCGCCGGGCCCAGTCAGGCAGGAGGTCGATGGCGGCCTGATTGGCCAGCGCGCGCACTGGCGCGGCCAGTGGGTCGGCCCCGGTCGTGCTCAACACCAGGCCGCGGACGTCCCGGGCGCGGGCATCGGCATGGAGCTGCGACCGGTAGCTGTCGATCAGGCGGCGGGCCGCCGCCTGGTCACGCGGCACCGGCGCCGCGCCCAGCGCCTGGGCTACCTGCGCCATCTCCGCGAAGTACCGATCCTGGTCGAGGCGGGACATGCCGGGTTCGACATAGCGCCGCCAGGCGTTCAGGAAGCTCGTGGCCTCCGTGACATGGACCCAGGCCAGCAATGCCGGGTCATTAGCGGCGTAGGGGGTGCCGTCAGGCAGGGTACCGCGCACCTGGTCGTGGATGCGGCGAACCCGCGCCATTACCGCCTCCGCCTCCTCACGCCCGCCATAGGTGGTCAGCGCGATGAAGCGCGCGGTGCGGCGCAGGCGGCCCTGCATGTCGGCCCGGAAATTGGAATGATCCCACACGCCGGCCAGCACCGCCGGATGCAGCATCTGCAGCAGCAGCGAGGAAATGCCGCCGACCATCATGGAAGTGACGTCGCCATGGACGCGCCATGCCACGGAGCGGGGGCCGAACAGGCCGTCGGGGCGGCGCTGCACCGGGGCCTCGCCGCGGGCGCGGTCGTTGAACAGGGCGATGACGCGGCCGGTGATGGCGGCTTTGAGGGACTGCACCGGGTCGGGCTGTTTTATGCGTGGCGAAGCTCGGTTCATCGGCCGGATATGGTGAGCGGATCGCGTACGGCCAGCCGGCTCGCCGCGCGTGCCTGGAGCCACCGGGCGTTTGGGCTGCCGCGCGCGTTGCAGGCGGCTCGGCCGGTTCGGGGCTGACCGCACTGGCAACAAGCTGACGAGAGGCGGGCCTTCACCGAATTTTCGCAGGCATATCGCCCAGGCGGCGCAGCGCGCTTGGCAGCTCAAATCTGCGGGCTTCCTGCCTGCCGCTCCCGCGATGCGGTGGGGCCAGCACGATGCGCTGGGATGGCCGGATCGCGCTGGGCGTATTCCCGCGCCACTTTCATTTCGGTGGGGCCGGGTGGCCAGCCCCGCTGCCGGCAGCCATCAGCAGGCCGGCGATCGCTCAGTCACGCTGCCGCACGGACCGCTGCGGCCACCCGCGCCACGTCCTGCTCTTCCAGATAGGGATGCATCGGCAGGCTCATCACCTGGTGGCACAGCGCCTCGCTGACCGGCAGCGGCGGCGGCGGCACCAGCGCCTGAGCATGCGCCGCGGCATAGGCGGGCTGATGGTGCAGCGGCTTGGGGTAGTAGACGCCGAAGGGAATGCCGGCGGCCCGCAACGCATCCTGCATGCGTGCTCGCGCGGCACCGTCTGCCAGCTTGATGGTGTACAGGCCCCAGGCATGGCCCGGAATGATCTTCGGCAGCGCCACGGTCCCCCCCAGATGCGCGGTATACCAGCCGGCGTCGCGGGCGCGGGCCGCCAGTTCCCCGTCGAACAGCTCCATTTTGCACAGCAGGATGGCGGCCTGGATCGTATCCAGCCGGCCGTTCATCCCGGTGCGCAGCACCTCGTACCGGCCGCCCCCTTCGCCATGCGTGCGCAGGCTGCGATACAGCGCCGCGCGATCGCCATCCTGCGTCAGCAGTGCGCCGCCGTCGCCATAGCAGCCCAGCGTCTTGGTCGGGTAGAAGCTCAGTGGGGTGGCGCCGCCGAAGCAGCCCAGCCGGCGGCCGCCGATGTCGCCGCCGAAGGCCTGCGCCGCGTCATCCAGCGCGAACATGCCATTTTCGGCGCAGATCGCCTCGATCGTCGCCCAATCCGCCGGGCGGCCGAACAGGTCGACGCCGACCACGGCGCGCGGCCGCAACCTGCCTTCCGCCGCGACCAGCGCAATGCGGCGCCGCAGATCATCCAGGTCCATGTTGAACGTGACGGGATCGACATCGCAGAACACCGGCGTGGCGCCCAGCACCAGCGGCACCTCGGCCGTGGCGGTGTAGGTGAAGGCGGGCAGGAAGACGGCGTCGCCGCGCCCGATCCCCTCGGCCATCATCGCGATCTGCAGGGCGTCGGTGCCGGAGCTCACGCCCACCGCATGGCCGCAACCGGCGAATTCGGCCAGCCGCGTCTCCAGCTCCGTCACCTCGGGCCCGTTGATGAAGCGGCCGGAGGACAGCACCGCGGCGATGCGGGCGTCGAGCCGGTCGCGGATCAGCGCCTGCTGCGCGGCCATGTCGAAAAGGGCGATGGGTCGGATCATGGGAAGGTGGTGCCGGGCGGGGAAGCGACGATCAACCCCCGGGGCGCTGCCGGTTTGTATCGGCGTGTATCGAAGCGCCGTCGCGATGATCGAATTCCGGCACCAGACGGCCAAGCTGCGCCAGCGCCAACCTGGCATTTCCACCCTGCGCGAGTGCGGCCATCTCATCCATCGCGCGGCCGACCAGCGTGGCGTCGCCGGTGCGCGGCGTGGCCATCAGCAGGCCAGGCCAGGGGGTCGCGCGCGGTGGCTCCTGGCCATGGAACAGCTCCTCGTACAGCTTCTCGCCCGGGCGCAGGCCGGTGAAGCGGATCTCCACATCCTCATCCGGCCGCAGCCCGGCCAGCCGAATCATCCGCCGCGCCAGGTCAACGATTTTTACGGGTGCCCCCATGTCGAGCACGAAGATGCCGCCTTCGGCCAGCTCAGCCGCCGTGTCGCCGGTTCCGACCACGGCCGCTTGCAGCACCAGGCCCACCGCCTCGCGCACCGTCATGAAGTAGCGCCGCATGTCGGGGTGGGTGACGGTGAGCGGCCCGCCGCGTTCCAGCTGCCGGCGGAACAGTGGCACCACCGAACCCGTGCTGCCCAGCACGTTGCCGAAGCGCACCGTAATGCAGCGCATGCCGCCATCGCGCCGGGCGTCGAGGTCGAGCGCCTGACAGTACATTTCGGCCAGTCGCTTGCTGGCGCCCATGACGGAGGTCGGGTTAACCGCCTTGTCGGTGCTGATGAACACCATCGCCTGGCAGCCCACCGCGCGGGCCGCGTCGGCCACGATGCGGGTGCCCTGGGCATTGGTCAGCAGCCCCTCCAGCGGGTCGGCCTCGACCATCGGCACGTGCTTCAGCGCGGCGGCATGGAATACCAGTTCGGGCCGGATTTCCTCCATCAGCCGGCGGATGCGCAGGCCGTCGCGCACATCGGCCAGCACGGCGCGCCGGCGCAGCTCCGGGTGGCGCTCGCGCAGTTCCAGGTCGATCTCGTACAGCACGTATTCGCCATGATCGAGCAGCGTCAGGCTGGACGGGCCCAGTGCGGCCACCTGCCGCGCCAGCTCGCCGCCGATCGTGCCGCCCGCCCCGGTGATCAGCACGCGGCGGCCCTGCACCAGCCGCGCCATGCCCTCGCGGTCCAGTGGCAGCTGCGCGCGGTCCAGCAGCTCCTCGATGGCGACGGGGCGCAACTCGACCCGCGGCGGTTCGTCCGAGCGGTTGGCCGCACCCAGAAGGGTGGGCTGCGGCGCCCGCTTGACCGGGATGCCGTGCTGGTCGGCGGCATCGAGCAGGGCTTCCAGCGCAGGGCCCTGCACCTCGGCGCCGGCCAGGACCAGCAGGGTGGGAAGCCCGCCCTGGGCGCGCAGCCGTTCCAGGACGGCATGCGCTTCCTCGATGGTGCCGAGGATGGCGTGGCCCTGGATGCGGCGGCCGGCCTGGCGCGAGCGCGGTGTCAGGATGCCCAGAACGCGGTAATGCGCCTGACGCTCGCGCCCGACCGCGCGGATGAACAGGTCGGCCGCGTCGGCCGCGCCGGCGACCAGGACATCGGTGCCGCCTTGCGGCGCCTTGCGCTGTGCCAGCAGCCGCGTGGCCGCCCGGCCCCCGCCGAGCGCGACCAGCAGGGCCATCGCATGCAGCGCGACGAAGCCGGGATGCGGCGGCAGCCATCCGCCGACCAGCATCAGCACGCTGCTGAAGGCGACTGCCGCCAGCAGGCAGGCCGCGGCCACGGCAAGCCCGTCCGGCAGGCCGGAGAACCGCCAGTATTGCCGCGGCAGCCCCAACGGCCAGCCGGCCAGCAGCATGCCGCAGGCCGCCAGCGGCAGCGCCATCATCCACCACCAGGCCGGCGCCCCGACCCCGGGCGCCGCCAGCCACACCGCCAGCCACAGCCCAAGCATCGCCAGCCCGGCATCCAGGGCGCAGTTCAGCAGGATTCGGCGCGGCGCGCTTCGGGGCATCGTCTGCTATACGGCCGCGCGCTCGGGGCTGCCAAGCAGGCGGGTGTGCAGCGCCACCAGCGCCGCCGCCTGGCCGGCCCAGCCATAGCGGCCCATCGCCGCATCGCGGCCCGCGGCGCCCAGCCTTGCGCGCAGCGCCGGGTCGCCCAGCCGGGCGATGGCGGCGGCGATGTCGGCCGGGTCGGTCACATCGACCAGTAGACCGCAGCGGGCCTCGGTCACCATGGTAGCCACTTCGGTCGCGAAGGCGGGCGCTATTACCGGCAGCCCGGCCAGCATGCCATCCGCCAGCTTGTGCGGCAGGGCCAGGCGGTGGTTTTCCTCGCCAGGCTGGAACAGCACCAGGTTGATATCGGCGCGGGCTGCCTCGGCGGGCATGGCGTCGGGCGACAGCCAGCCGAGCATGGGGATGCGCGGGGGCAGGGCCCGCCGCCCCGCCCCGGCTTGGGAAACGGCCTCGCT
>JACMRO010000066.1 GCA_014376425.1 Rubritepida sp. | reverse complement strand
CGATGCGAGGGTGGGCGTTGCTTGGCAACGGACGCTCCAATTCATTAACGAATGGGCTGTCCTAGCCATGCTGAAGTGCCACGGGCTGTGCGCTGGGTCACATCGCGGCAGGTCAATGCTCTTCTAGGTTGCCGCTTCCCAACCAAGCGGAGAGCGCACCATGCCAAGCATCCACCCGGGCCAAATCGAGCTCGAACGCCTGATGGACGCTGCCCGCAACGCGCGCAGCGCTGCCCTCCACGCACGCGTCATCGCCCTGAGGGATGGGTTCCGCCACCTTCTGCGCCTGCCCACCGCGAACCGACCAGCGCGCCTAGCTTGAGACAGAATGGCCCGGCCGTGGCAGGGTGACGTGCAGATTTTGCTCGAAGAGCCTTGCACCATGGATGACCTCTCGCGCCTCGCGTTCTTCCGCCCGTTTCCGGAGCCGGCCCTCGCGGCACTCGCCGCCGTGGCGCGCTGGCGCGGCTTCGACGCGGGGCAGACTGTGCTGGAGGCGGGAGACCTGGCGCGCGACATTTTCTTCATCGCTGCCGGCGAGGTAAGGATCATTACCGGCGCCAGCGGCGGTCAGGAGATCATTCTGAACGAACTCGGCCCCGGGCAATTCTTCGGCGAGATCGCTGCCATCGATGGCGGCCCGAGGTCGGCCGGGGTGGTGGCGCTCACCCGCTGCCGCATCTGCGTGATCGCTGCCGAGCCTTTCATGAGCTTTGCGCTCTCCACACCCGAGGCCTCGCAGCATGTGATGCGATTACTGGCCGGGTTGGTGCGGGAAAAGGATGCTCGGCTGTTGGAACTCACCGTGCTGCCGGTCAGGCCGCGGCTGATCTGCCTGCTGCTGCGCATGGCGCGGCCGCACGCGTCGGGCGGGCTCGTGGTCTCGCCGCCACGCCCGCATCACGAGCTGGCGGCGCGCGTGGGAACAGGGCGTGAAGTAGTTTCACGCACGCTCAGCGCTTTGCAGCGCGACGGGCTTGTGATGGCCGAGCGTGGCGGCCTTTTGCTGCCTGTGCCGAGGAAGCTCAGGGCGGAAGTGGAAGCGAGCTATCGCGCAACGGGGGCAGGCTGAGGCGCGCCGCGCCAGTGCGGCGGAGCGGTTGCGCGTGCCGCATGTTCTTTCGGAATTCGTGACGGATGTGCGCGGTACGCGGCCCCGGTGACGATGCGATCGACCGCCGCTTGGGGCGCCAGGCTGGGCTGGCCCTCGTCTGAGGACAGTATTCCCGGTGACGGAAAATCCGCGCCGGGGTACCCATGCCATGCCCCGGCGGACGTTAGCCGCCGTCGGCATCCTTGTCGGCCAGTGCGGCAGCGGAAAAGATATCGAACTTCTGCTTGATCACCTGCGCGGCCTTGTCACGCGGAACCACCTGATAGAGCTTATATCCCGCAGCCAAAACAACGTGGAAAAACTCGTGCAGCGCGAAAAGTTGTTCTGGGGAGAGACCTTCAGGAGGGGCTTCACAATGGAGCCTCGAAGCAAAAACGTGCATTGGATCAGGCATGGTTTAGTTTCTCCCGTGGGCGTGCATTTCGCCCGGCATTCCTATACCCCGCTGATTTTTGGGGTCAATTCGAGCCTCAGACCTGACGCGGCATCCACGAATGATCGGGAGCGACAAGAAT
The DNA here is from genome assembly GCA_014376425.1 of Rubritepida sp. GTDB lineage: Bacteria > Pseudomonadota > Alphaproteobacteria > Acetobacterales > Acetobacteraceae > Rhodovarius. The sequence continues at coordinate 2,071 of JACMRO010000066.1, read as the reverse complement.
GTCCCTAAAACCCCCAATACCAATGACCGCCGCGGGACGCGGCATTGCTCAGGCGGATCTCGCGGGCCGTTTTGTTTACAGGTTCGAAGGGGACGCACTGCGCAACAACATCGTCCATCGCATTTGTGGGATCGGACAGTTCACGCTCGATGCCGCGGGACAAGTGTCAGGCAGTCACACATCATCAGGCATGCCGCTCCAAGGGTCGGTCAAGACCGGCGTGCTGGTCGGCACCTACGTGCTCACAGGCGAAATGCTATTGGGCAGTGATGCGAGTTTGGGCGACGCCGATATCGCCTTCAGGAGCGAAACCCCAGGCCTGGACAGCGTGGACGGCAAGTTTCGCTTTGCCATCGCGGGCGCACCCGACCGCCTTTGGTTGATGTCAACGGGTGCGACGATCATGGGCAAACCCGAACCCATCAATATCGCCGAACTCGTCATCATCGAAGCCATACGGATGGCGGGTAGCTGAGGTGCCGCTTCAACGAACGGCACCCCTTTTCGGCGCGTGCTGACGGTGGCCCGCTCTCCCGCGATGGCACCGTCCGACAAGCGTGCCCATTCCGCCGAACGACGCCAACTGACCGTCCTGTTCGCCGACTTGATGGATTCGACCCGGCTCTCCTCCGAAATGGACCCGGAAGATTGGGATGATGTCCTGCGCGCCTATCAACGCCAGTGCGTTGAGACGATCGAGGCCGCGGGAGGCTTCGTGGCTGAAATCCACGGCGACGGCGTTGTGGGGTATTTCGGCTATGAGGGCGCGAGCGAAAGTGATGCGGAACGCGCCATCCGCGCAGGGTTGGCGCTGTGCGAGGTGATCCCGAACGCTCCGACCGCGCATGGGGCGTCACTTGGCGTGCGCGTCGGCATCGCGACTGGCCTCGTCGTCACTGACAATACAAGCCTGGCGGCCGGGCGCAGGCAGGGCGCGGTCGGCCAGACGATGAACCTGGCAGCGCGATTGCAGTCCCTCGCCCAGGGCAACGCGGTCGTCGTCGCGGATACGACCAAGCGCCTGGCCGGTAGCCGCTTCGCCTGGCAGGACCGCGGACGCATCGCCCTCAAGGGTTTCGCGGAGGCAGTGCAGGTCTGGCAGGTCATCGGCTCCACCCTGGTCGGCAGCCGCGTGCATGCCGAAAGCGGCGCTTCACCCGCGAGCATGGTTGGCCGGCAGGAGGACATGCAAGCCGTCCTGCTGGCATGGCGTGACGTGCAGGCCGGGCGGGGCCGTATCGTCAACATCCTGGGCGAGGCCGGAATAGGGAAGTCCCGTTTTGTCGCGGAGTTCCGGCATCGGGTTTCCGCCCAACGGCATGCCTGGATCGAGGATGGCGGCTCCCAGTTTTTCAGCGGCACTCCGTTTCATCCTGTCTCCCAGATGATCCGCCGTTTCATCGATCCCTGCGGAACGAAGCCGCCGGCAAGTTTCCATTCGCGCCTCGGCAATGCGCTGAAGCGATGTGATGTCAGCCTGCCGAGCGCGCTGCCCGTGTTCGCCGATATGCTCGATCTGCCGGTAGGCGCGCAAACCTCGCACGCATTGCCGCCAACATCCGCCAAGCGCGCATTGTTGTTCTCCACCCTGCTGGATTGGGTTCGCGGTGCCGCGCGGTCGAGGCCGCTGGTGATTGTCTTCGAGGATACCCACTGGGCTGACGCTTCGTCGGTCGAACTGCTTGGCTATCTGGCCGGGGCGATTACGTCGCTGCCGGTACTGCTGCTGGCAACAACGCGCCATCGGCCGCCGCCGGGCCTCATGGGCGCGAACAGCATCATCGTGCAGCTCAAGCCGCTCCCGGATTCAGAACTGCGCGAGGTTGTCAGCGGCATGGTGGGAGCCTGTGCGTCGCTGACGCCGCAGGACCTGAACCGGGTGATCCAGCGTGCCGACGGCGTGCCGCTGTTTGGCGTCGAGTTGGCCCTCCTGCTTCGCGAACAGCGACCGATCAACGGTGGGCATGCGCAAGCGAGCGAGAATGAGGTGCCGGTAAGCCTCGCAGATCTACTGATGGCCAGGCTCGATCAACTCGGCCCGGCAAAGCACGTCGCCCAACACGCCGCGGTG
>JACMRO010000065.1 GCA_014376425.1 Rubritepida sp. | reverse complement strand
GATGATCTGAAAGCCTTTGGTGCGGAGCAGCGTGCCGTTCGCGTCGTCCAATCCGACCCGCCCGGCGGCGCCGTCCTGGCCACCGAAACGGCCCTTCGGTGCGTTGGCCACCCGGTCGAAGATGGCGTTCACCGCGAATTCGGCGTCGCCCCTGGCGCCGATCTCCATGATCTGGCCAAAGCCGCCGCGGGTGCGGCCAGCCCCGGCCGAATCGGGCCGCAGCTCCTTACGCCAGAAGATGACGGGGGCGACATTCTCGGTCGCCTCCACGCTCATGGTTCGCACGCCTGAGGGGAAGGCAGTGCCGTCCAGCCCGTCCTTGGTCCGCCGTGCGCCGGTGCCGCCCGAATTGAAGGTGATGATCTCGAAATCATCCACCTCGGCATCCTGGCCGGAGACCTGAGCGCCGCCGCGCAGGGGCGGGTTCCACAGCGCCGAGGAGCCTTCGGCCGCAACCCGGTCCGGCACCGCCTGGCCCAGGCAGCCCATCATCAGGTCGGGGATGAGCTGGCCCACGATGTGCCGCACGGAGACGGGGTAGGGGCGGGGCGCGTTGAGGATGCAGCCCTGCGGGATCACCATCCGGAACGGCGCCAGCGACGCCCAGTTGTTGGGGATGTCGGGCGCCACGACCACCTTGATGCCGAAGCAGGAATACGCCCGGCAATAGGCCGGCGGCACATTGATGCCGCGATTCGACAGCCCCGAAGTGCCGGCGAAATCGACCACGATCTCATCACGCGCGATGGTCAGCGCGGCGTGCAGCGTGACCTCGGATTCGTAGCCGTCGGATTTGATCGAGTTGCGATAGGTGCCGGCGGGCAGGGCGTTGATGGCCGCCTGGGTGGCGGTGAGAGATGCGTCGAAGATATAGGCTGCCAGCTCGTCGAGGCCATCCAGCGCGTATTCATCCAGCATCTCGGCCAGGCGGCGGGCGCCGGCGTCGTTGCAGGCGCAGAGGGAGTAGACGTCGCCCTCCAGCTCGACCGGTGTGCGGCTGCCGACGCGGAGAAAGTCGAAGAAAGTCTCGTTCGCCGCCCCCTGGTCGAAGCATTTCACGATGGGGATGTAGAGCCCCTCTTCGAATACCGAGCGGCCCTCGGGCCCCATGCCAAGCCCGCCGATGTCGATGATGTGCGCGGTGTTGGCGAAGAGGCCGACGATCTTGCCCCTGTGGAAGGCGGGGAAGACGACAGTGAGGTCGTGCAGGTGACCGGTGCCGAGCCATGGGTCGTTGGTGATGTAATGATCGCCCGGCCGCATGGTGGCGGCGGGAAATTTGGCCAGGAAGTGGCCGACGGACTCCATCATGGAATTGACGTGGCCGGGGGTGCCGGTGACGGCCTGGGCCAGCATGCGGCCCTGGAGGTCGAAGACTCCGGCCGAGAGGTCACCCGCTTCGCGCACGGTGGTGGAGAAGGCGGTGCGGATCATCACCTGCGCCTGTTCTTCCACGACCGCGATCAGGCGGTTCCATTGGATCTGGCGTTGGATTTTTTCGAGCGGATTCATGCGGCCTCTCCACGGGTCAGTTCGAGGTAGCCGAGCCCATCCACCGCGCAACGCCACCCCGGCCCGACCAGCGTGCTCGTCTCATCCTCCGCCACGATGCATGGCCCCGCCACCCGGCACCCCGGCGGCATCGCGGCGCGGTCATACACGGCCCAATCCGCCACCGCCCCTGTCGCCGTATCCCGCACCGCCTGGTGCCGTACCGGCGCCGGCGCCGGGGCGGCTTCGGGTTCGGCCACCGGCTCCACCGCGTCGACCACCGTGCTGACCACCACCGCGAAGCTCATCACCTCCACGTCGCTGCCCGGTACCGGCCGGTCGTAGAATCGCGCGTATTCGGCATCGTAGGCGGCGCGGATCGCCGCCACGTCCTCGGCCACCAGCGCGCCCGGCGGCATCGCCACCGCGATCTCATGCCCCTGGCCGACATAGCGCATGTAGGCGGTGCGGGTCTCGACCACCGGCGCGCCAAAACTGCCGCGCGACACGACCTCGGCGGCCTCCGCGCTCATATCCGCCAGCAGCGCATTCACCCCCACCACGTCGAAGCTGCCGAAACGCTGGTACAGGCTGCGCACCACTTCATAGGCCACCGGCGCACGCAGGAAGCCTATGGCGCTGCCCACGCCCGCGCCGCTCGGCACCAGCATGCGCGTCACGCCGATCTTCTCGGCGACGCGGTAGCCATGCACCGGGCCGCCGCCGCCGAAGGCCACGATGGTGCGGCCCTCATAGGTTTTCGCTGATTCGATGGCGTGCACGCGCGCTGCGTTGGCCATATTCTCGTCCACCATCTCGACCCCCCCCCGCGCCGCCATCGGCGCGCCCAATCCCATCGGCCGGCCCACCGCCGCCAGCATCGCGGCCTCGGCCGGGCCGTGGTGCAGGCCCAGCGCGCCGCCGGCGAAATTCGCGGCGTCGTAGCGACCGAGCAGCAGGTTC
>JACMRO010000064.1 GCA_014376425.1 Rubritepida sp. | reverse complement strand
TCTACCATGACGGCAATATCCCCTCAGCCTGGGCGGGTTTGATGCAGCGGATGTTCCCCACACCCTAACGCCGCCTTGCCGTGGCGTCAGCGGCGCGCGACAACCGCCCATGCGCCTGGCCAGCTTCAACGTGAACTCCATTCGCCGCCGTGCGCCGCATGTTGCGCGGTTCCTGGCGCGGCATACGCCCGACGTGCTGGTGCTGCAGGAACTCAAATGCCGCACCGAGGAGTTTCCGGCGGTAGAACTCGCCGCAAGCGGCTATCGGCATCACGTCGTCGGCCAGCCGGGTGGCCGAAATGGCGTCGCCATTCTCTCCCGCATTCCCTTTGACGTGGTGTGCGAAAATCTGGAAGGCGAGGCCGAGGACGACCACGCCCGCTACGTCGAGATCCGTGCCGCCGGCATGCATATCGCGGGCATCTACCTGCCCAACGGCAATTCCGGCGGCGAGGCCGGCATGGCGTATAAGTGGCGCTGGATGCAGCGGCTCCACGAACGCGCCCAGCGCCATCTCGACGCATTTACTCCCTTCGCCATTCTGGGCGACTTCAACGTCTGCCCGACCGACGCCGACCTGACGCCGGGCCTGCTGCCGCCCGGTGACGCGCTGCGTCACCCGACCACGCGCGGCCATTTTCGCGCCCTGTGCCACCTGGGCATGACCGACAGCGCCATCGCCCTGGGTGAGCGCCCCTGGACCTATTGGGACTATGGCAGCGCCTTCGAAACCAACCGCGGCCTGCGGATCGACCACGTCATGCTCTCGCCCGAACTGGCCGAGCGCCTGCAGACTTTCCATGTCGACACCGAGGCGCGGGCCGAGGAACAGCCCTCGGACCACGCGCCGGTATGGGTCGAGCTCAGTCCGTCTTGACGTCAACGTAGCGCAGGTAGGGCTTCTTCGCTTCCCAGCCCTGCGGGAAGCGCGCCTTTGCATCGGCGTCGGACAGGCTGGGCACGATGATCGCGCGTTCACCCGGCTGCCAGTTCACCGGCGTCGCCACCTTCTGCGCATCGGTCAGCTGCAGGCTGTCGATGACGCGGAGGATTTCCTGGAAGTTGCGGCCGGTGCTGGGCGGATAGGTCAGCGATAGGCGCAGCTTTTTCGCCGGGTCGATGACATAGACGGTGCGGACCGTGACCGAAGGGTCCGCCAGCGGATGGATCATGCCGTAGAGCTCGGACACCTTGCGATCGGTATCCGCGATCATGGGAAAATTCACAGAATATCCCTGTGTTTCCGTAATATCCGCTTCCCAGCCGCTGTGGTTGTCAAGCGTATCGACCGACAGGCCGATGATCTTGACGTGCCGGCGGTCGAACTCCGGCTTCAGCCGCGCAGCCTCACCCAGCTCTGTCGTGCACACGGGGGTATAGTCCTTGGGGTGGCTGAACAACACGCCCCAGCTCTCGCCCAGCCACTGGTGGAAATGAAGCGGCCCAATCGTCGTCTGTGCCTCGAAATCGGGAACTATCTGGCCAAGTTGTAGGCTCATGCGGCAATCTCCTGTGTTGGTTCTAGCCTGCCAAGCCTAAACCACGTTGACAAGATGGGTATTAAGTCTAACTACAAAGGCATGAACCGTCGCACCATCCTCGGCGCCCTGCTGGCCGCCCCCACCCTTGTCCCGGCGCTCGCCCGTGCTCAGCAATTCCCGGACCGGCCGCTGCGTCTCATCGTACCGGTGGCGCCGGGCGGAAGCCAGGACATCGTCGCCCGCCTGCTGGCCCGTTACATGGCCGCGCCGCTGGGCCAGCCGGTTGTCGTCGAGAACCATCCGGGCGCCGGCAGCAACATCGGCTATGAGATCGTCATTCGCGCCCGCCCCGACGGTCTGGTGCTGGGCGCTGGGTCGGACAGCCTGTCAATCAACAAGGCGCTATTCCCGAGGCTGGGCTTTGATCCGGTGACCGATGTAACGCCGGTGGCCCAGGCCACCGCCGTGCCGCAGATCCTGGTCGTCCGTGCCGACCACCCGGCGCAGGACCTGGCGGGCTTCATCGGACTGGCCGGGCGTAGTCCACTTGCCGTCGGCACCCCTGGCAATGGCAGCCTGTCGCATCTGCTGCAGCAGGTGATCCAGGACCGCGCCGAGGTCGAGTGGACGCACATCCCCTATCGCGGTGGCGCGCTGGCGGTGAACGATCTGCTCGGTGGCAGCCTGCAGGGCGTGATGATCAACATTGGCGCGGTGACGGAGCATGTCCGTGCGGGGCGGCTGCGCGGCATAGCCGTCTCCTCTCCCGCTCGTACCCTGGCCTTGCCGGAAGTGCCGACCCTCGGCCAGGCCGGCATGCCGGAGGCCGAGGCAGTGGGCTGGCACGGCATCATCGCCCCGCGCGGCACACCCGAGGATGTGGTGGCGAAGCTGCACGCAGCTGTAACCACCGCGCTGGCCACGCCGGAGGTAATCCAGCGCCTGGCCGCGCTGGGCATCGAGCCGACCGACGCGCCAGCGGCCGCGCTGGGCATCCGACTGCGTGCGGACGCAGCGCGTTGGCAAGGCGTCATCCGCAGCGCCGGCCTGCGGCCCGACTGACGTGCTGTTGAAGCGGGGGCGGCCGAAATCAGCTAGACTGTCGCCATGCGACGCCGCACCGCCCTCGCCACCCTGGTCGCGCCCAGCCTCGCCGGTGCTCAGCCCAGTGTGATCCGCCTGGTCGTGCCGGTGGCGCCCGGTGGCAGCCAGGACAGTGTCGCGCGGCTGCTGGCACGCTTCATGGCCGGCCCGCTTGGGCAGGGCATCATCGTCGAGAACCGGACCGGGGCCGCGGGCAATATCGGCTACGAGATCATCGCCCGGGCTCGCCCCGATGGGCTGACCATCGGTGCCGGCTCCGAGAATCTCTCCATCAACAAGGCACTCTTCCCACTGCTGGGCTTCGACCCGGTGGAAGACGTCTCGCCCATCGCCCAGGTCAGCCGCGTGCCCCAATGCCTGGCGGTGCGGGCCAGCAGCCCGGCAGCCGACCTGGCCGGGTTCCTAACGCTGGCCCGGCGCGGGCCAGTGGCGGTGGGCACCGGCGGCAATGGCAGCCTGGCGCACATGCTGCAGCAGGTGGTGCGCGAGCTGGCTGGCGTGAGCTGGACGCATGTGCCGTATCGTGGCGGCGCGCCGGCGGTGAACGACCTCATCGCCGGGCAGATCCATGCCGTCATGGGTAATGTCGGCGCGGTGGCAGAACACATCCATTCGGGCCTGCTGCGGGGCATCGCGGTCTCCTCCCCAGGCCGCATCGCTTCGCTGCCGGAAGTGCCAAGCTTCACCGAACAGGGCCTGCCGGGCGCGGAGCTGCTGGGTTGGCACGGCCTCGTCGCGCCACGCGCCAGCCCGCCCGCGGTCATTCACCGGCTGCAGGAGGCGGCGCTGGCCGCCATCCGCGCGCCCCTCGTCATCGAGCGCTTTGCTTCCCTGGGCATCGAGCCTGACGAGACCGGCCCCGCCGGCCTGCTGGCGCGGATGCGGGCCGATGCCGAGCGCTGGGGTGCCATGGTTCGCCGCGGCGCCCTGCGCGCTGAATAGTCACTCCTGGTCGGCGTAGGGGTTCTCGGTACCGCGCATCTGCAGCCGGATCGGCACGCCCGGCATGTGAAACGCCTCGCGGAAGGAGTTAACCAGGTAGCGCTGGTAATCCACCGGCAGCAATTCCGCCCGCGTGCCGAAGATGACGATGGTGGGCGGCCGGGCCTTGGGCATGGTGGCGTAGCGCAATTTGAGGCGTCGCCCCTGCACCAGCGGCGCCTGGTGACGTTCCTGCGCCTCCTCGAACCAGCGGTTCAGCGCGCCGGTGGGGATGCGCTTGTTCCAGAGCTCCAGGATGGCGCGGACGGTTGGCATCAGCTTATCCACGCCACGGCCGTTGGCGGCGGACATCGTGACGATGGCGATGCCCTTCATCTGCGCGAAGCTCGCGGTCAGCACGTCGTCCAGCTTTTTGCGGGTGGCGACGGGCTCTTCGACCGCGTCCCATTTGTTCAGCGCGATCACCAGCGCGCGGCCCTCGCGCTCGGCCAGGCGGGCGATGCGCAGGTCCTGTTCCTCCATGCCCAGGGTCGCGTCGAGCACCAGCACGACGACCTCGCACTCCTTCAACGCGGCGATGGAGGATTGCGCGCTCATCGCCTCCAGCTTGTCCTCGATGCGGGCCTTGCGGCGCAGCCCGGCGGTATCGACCAGCCGCACCGGGCCCTCGCCGTCATTGAACTCGCTGGCGATGGCATCGCGGGTGAGGCCGGGTTCGGGGCCCACGATCATCCGGTCCTCGCCCAGCAAAGTATTCAGCAACGTGGATTTGCCGGCATTGGGGCGACCCAGGATGGCCAGGCGCAGCGGGCGGTCCTTCTCGGCGGCCTCCTCATCCGGCGCCGGCAGCAGGTCGCGCACCGCGTCGTGAATCTCGCCAAACCCCTCGCCATGCTCGGCCGAGACGGCGATGGGGTCGCCAAGACCCAGCTCATAAGCCTCCAGCGCGCCCGATCCGCCGTCGCGCCCCTCGGCCTTGTTGGCGATCACCAGCACCGGCACGGCCGTGCGCCGCAGTTGCTTGGCGAAGGCGCGGTCAGTCTCGGTCATGCCAGTGCGCGCATCGACGGCGAACAGCACCAGGTCGGCCATGCCAAGCGCGGTCTCCGAACTCGCGCGCATCCGGCCGGGGATGGTGTCGGGCGGTGCCTCCTCCAGCCCGGCCGTGTCCATCAGCCGCACCGGACGACCGCCGATCTCGGCCTCTACCTCTCGGCGGTCGCGCGTCACCCCCGGCCGGTCATCGACCAATGCGATGCGGCGGCGCGCCAGGCGATTGAACAGGGTGGACTTGCCGACGTTTGGGCGGCCGAGGATGGCGACGATGGGGAGCATGATGGCAGGCTCTTGCGCCGGTGGGGTGCCCGGCGCAAGCGCCGCGTCACTCCAAAGTTATGAACGCCACGTCCCGCACGCTGCGCCCGCCGCGCCTCGCACCCGGCGCCAGGAGGCGCAAGGCATCCACGGGGAGGGGAACGCCCTCCAGCCGCCAGGCCAGCAGCACAGGCCAGCAGCACAGGCCGCCCAAGGCAATCGGGCTCCAGTTCAGCCAGACCGAATACGGCGGCACAGCCATCCCTACCGGTGACGCGCACCACTATCCGGACAGGAGCGCATCATCACCCCATCCTGCAGGCGAAAAGATGGCCACCCGATCACCAGGCGGCCAAGTCTAGGTAGAGGAAGGCAAAGCCGCCAGGGCTGGGCCCAGGCCGCCGCCGGATGGCGTTCTGGGCCGCTGCATCAATCCCAGCGCCGCAAATTAAATTGCATTCGGCTGAGCCGTTGCGAGTCAGCAACCGTCCCGGCTGGCCATCTCAAACCATCGCCGCCATTCGACAATCAGCCACCACCCGCCGCAACTGCTGCTCAATCTCGCGCTCACTGCATAGCTTGCCGATGACCGGGCTTCCCACCAGCTCGTCAGGCAGCGGAATACTGACATCGTAGCCCGTGCTGAACACGAAGGGGATGCCGCGCCCCCGCAGCAGCAACGCGATGTCCCACGACATCTCGCCGTTGAGATTGATGTCCAGCAACGCCGCATCGAAGGTCTCCGACTGCGCCAGCGCCATCGCCGAAGCCCTGCGCGATGCCGGCCCGACCACCGCCCAGCCGAGTTTGTCGAACAGCGCCCGAAGCGTCATGACGATAAGGAACGAATCCTCGACGACCAGGATCCGCAACACGGCCGGGGCCGCCGCCGCCACGACCGCAGGCACCGCCTGCACGGCGTCCACTGCCGCGGCCTCGGGCTCGCCGGAGGGGATCATCGCCGATGCCGGCAGATGGATGGCACACACCACGCCGGCGGCCAGGTATCGCACATCCGCCTGTCCGCCCGTCTCCATCGCCAGTGCCTGCTCGATGAGGGTCGAGCCGAAGCCGCGTCGCTTCGGCACCTCCACCGGGGGGCCGCCTGCTTCCGTCCACGACAAATCGATGCTGCCATCCGCCGCCAGCGCCCACCGAACCGTCACCGATCCGCCCGGGCAGGAGAGCGAGCCGTATTTGGCCGCATTCGTCACCAGTTCATGGACCGCAAGCGACAGGGACAACGCTGATTTGGGCGTCAGCAGCACATCGGCGCCATCCAGCTCGATGACCGAGGGCCCGTGCACATAGGCGCCAAGCTCCTCGCGCAGCAGCTTGTCGATCGACACACCCTCCCACCGGCTTTGCGACAGCAGGCTGTGCGCCTTCGCCATCGACTGGATTCGGCCGCCCAGCCCCTCGACGAAGCCGGTCAGGGATTCGGCACTCTGGCTGGTGTGCACCACCAGCGCCTGGATGTTGGCGATGGTGTTCTTCACGCGGTGGTCCAGCTCGGCCATCAGCAGCTGGTCGCGTTCCGCCACCCGCCGGCGTTCCTCCGCCGCCATGGTGATCCGCCGCAACACCACATGCAGCAGGGAAACACGCAGGTCGAAGGCGGCATCGAGGTCGGCCGGGGACCAGGGCAGGCAGCGCCCGCGCACCGTCTCCTTCCAGACCTCGAAGGATTTGCGCGGGCTGAGCTGGTCACTGCCCGGCCCGCCCAGTTGCAGCTTCACCGGCTCGCCCGCCCAGCTGGTCGTCCCGATCAGCTCGGGCCTGAACCAGATGATGAAGTCCGACCGCTCATGCGACACTGAAATGACCAGGATACCGGAGGCAACTTCGGTGAAGCCGGCGGCTCCCGGCCAGAGTTCGGCCAGCCGGTCGGTCGAGAACACGCCGTCGGTCTCAGCCATGTGGACCGTCAGCCAGTCGCTCAGGCTGGTAATCTGGTCCCGCGAGGGCGTAAGGCCCAAAAAGGTCATCTGCCCGCGGACGCAGATGGCGACGCCGCCCTGCCGGACCCCGTCGGGCGAAGGCTCGCCACAATGGATGTAGTCGAGCAGATTGGGGGATTCGCGGGTCAGTCCATGGGCATAGTCATCGGCGCTGGCCAGGTTGAGCATCAGGCTCTGCAGCACCATCCGGCTCGCCAGCCGCTCCTCGAACTGCTCGCCCCGCTCCCGCGTTTCGAGCTGCAGCGAGAACATCGAACCGAACAACTCGCACACCGCGCGCAGATGCCGCGGCAGGATGCGCGGGCTGTTATGGTGGCAGGCGATCAGCCCCCACAGCTTGCCGCCCAGGATGATCGAAATCGACATCGAAGCATCGATGCCCATGTTGCGCAGGTATTGCCGATGGATGGGCGAGACATCGCGCAGGATTGCCTGGCTCATATCCAATGGCTTCCCGGTATGCGGGTGGTTGGCGGGGATGAGCGGCGCCGGCGTGTAGTTGACCTGGGTGATCAGCCGCAGCCAGTTCTTGACGTAGAGCGCACGCGCCTGTTGCGGGATGTCGGCCGCCGGGTAATGCAGGTCGAGGAATGGCTCCAGCTGCGCCTCGCGGCTCTCGGCGATCACCCATCCCGAGCCGTCCGGCATGAACTTATAGACGAGCACGCGGTCGTACCGCGCCACCTCGCGCACCCGCTCGGCGGCGATTTGACACAGCGCCTGCAACGACACCGCGGCATCCAGGCCCTTCACCATGTCATGCACGCCGGCCAGCGGGTCGGCGGCGAAGGGGTCGGCGATGTCGGCTGCCTCGAACTCGAGCACCAGCGATGCGCCGTTGCGGTGCAGGCTGGCATCGAGCGGACGATCCGGCGCCACGCGCAGCGATGGATCGAGCAGGTGCCGTGGCTTCTCCAGCGGGAAATTCGCCGCCAGCCCCCGCAGGCGGGCCACCTGGTCGGGCCGGAAGAGCATCTCCGCAGATTGTCCGAGCAGCGCCTCCAGCGGCATGCCGAGCAAGCCCGGCGTATCGCCCGCGGCCTGGAGAATCTCGAAGCTCTCGGTATCGAGCACCAGCATCACGCCATGTGGCAGGATGGCGCCGGGGATGTGGATCGGCTCCTGGTCGCAACTCACAAAATCCGCAGGGATCGTCGTCTCGGCTACTTCAGCCACGTGTCGCATCCTTCCAACCAGCCAGCCATTCCTCGAATACCACGAAGGTCTCCATTGCGGCGCAGATGATAGTCGCCCGTGCCGCCTGGCCAGCCGGGGCCGCCGCAAGTTGTGCGAGGTAAGCGGCCCAGGCCTTCGCCGTCCCGGCGCCGCGGCCGATGAAGAAGCTGCGTCCCCTGGCGACTCCGGCGCCCAGGATCGGGTCCAGGCCACGCGCCAGGCCGCGACCG
>JACMRO010000063.1 GCA_014376425.1 Rubritepida sp. | reverse complement strand
TGCTGCTGCGCGGTGGCCGGCGGTTACCCGCGGCGATCGCTGCCGCCGACCTGGCCTCCGACCGGTGCCTGCTACAGGTGGCAGAGCCTGTGCTGCGCGCGGCCCCCGGGCAGCGCGCGGCCCGCGATCTGCGGGTCGGCGAACGGGTCTATGCGATCGGCGCTCCACGGGGGCTGGAACTGACCCTGACCGAGGGCCTGGTCTCGGCGTTGCGCAGGATGGACGGGATCGACACCGTGCAAAGTACCGCGCCCACCGCGCCGGGTTCCAGCGGCGGCGGGTTGTTCGATGCGCGCGGAAATCTGGTCGGCATCACCACATCGGGCGTCGGCCGCAGCGAGAGCCTGAACTTCGCCCTGGCCGCCGAGGCCTTCTGGCAGCTCAGGCCCGAGTGATCTCCATGCCGTCAAAGCCAGGCTCCAGCCCATCGGTCAACGTGCTTCGCAGCGTGGCGAAATCCAGGCCGTTGCTCATATGGGTCAGGATTGTGCGCCGCGCGCCGAGCAACCGTGCCCAGTCCCGCACCTGCTCCAAATGCGCGTGCACGGGGTGTGGCCTGACCGAAAAACAGCCGACCACCCAGGTATCGATGCCAGCCAGCGCCGCCAGGCTGGCAGCAGGCAGGCGCACCAGGTCAGTGCAATAGGCAAAGCCGTCGATGCGCAGGCCCAGCGTGCGCATGACGTGGTGATCCTGTTCGATCAGCCGGATCTCCAATCCCCCCAGCAGCAGTTCCTGCCCCGGCCGCACCGCATGCGGCGTCAGGCTGGGGCGGAAGAAACCCGGTGTCGGCGGATGAAAGGCGTAGGCGAAGCGCGTGGTCAGGTCGGCCAGCGTCTCCTCCATCGCATGCAGCGGCACCGCATGGCCGATGGTGCGGTTCACCTGGCGCAGCTCGTCCAGCCCCATGACGTGGTCGGCATGGGAATGGGTGATGATCACGTGGTCGATGCGCGCGATGCGTGCGGCCAGGAGCTGGGCACGGATGTCGGGGCCGGCATCGACCAGGATACGCGTGCCATCCGGCGTTTCGATCAGCGCGCTGGTGCGGCCGCGGCGGTTGCGCGGCTCGGCCGGGTCGCAGGCGCCCCATTCGCCGGCTTCGTCCGCCCCGCCCAGATGCGGCACGCCCTGGCTGGGGCCGGTGCCGAGCAGGCGGATGCGGAAGCTCATGCGGCGCGGGGGTAGAGGCGGTGAAAGTTCTCTGTGGTGATGGCGGCGATCTCAGTCTCGGTCACGCCCATCACCGCCGCCAGCGCGCGTGCGGTGTGCAGGGTATAGGCCGGTTCGCAACGCTTGCCGCGCAGGGGCACGGGCGCCAGGAAAGGGCTGTCCGTCTCCACCAGCAAGCGCTCTCGCGGCACGTCGCGGGCTATGGCGCGCAGTTCGTCGCTGCGCGGGAAGGTAAGGATGCCGGAGAAGGAGACGTATCCGCCCAGCGCCAGTGCGGCCTCGGCCAGGCCACGGCCGGAGGAGAAGCAGTGCAGCAAGAAGGCGAAAGGCCCGCCGGCCGCATGCTCTTCCAGCAGGATCGCCGCCACGTCAGCATCAGCGTCGCGGGCGTGGATGCACAGCGGCAGCCCGGCCGCGCGCGCGGCACGGATATGGCGGCGGAAACCCTCCCGCTGCACATCGCGGGGCGACTTGTCGTAGAAATAGTCCAGGCCACTTTCGCCGATGCCGATGACCCGCGGATGGTCGGCGGTGGCCACGATCTCCTCCACCGTGGGCATGGTCCCCTCACCCGCCTGATGCGGATGAACCCCCACAGTGCACCAGACCTGGGGGAACCGCTCGGCGATCGCCTTCTGCACGGCGGCATCGCTCAGGCGGACGCCGATCGTAACCATGCGGGTGACCCCTGCCCGCTCGGCCCGTGCGACGATCTCCGGCTGCTCTTCGGCCGTGAAATGATCGAGGTGGCAGTGGCTGTCTATCAGGCTCACGCCGGCAATTCCCGCTTGGCGAAGAGCGGTGCGGGGGGCGGCAGAGCCAGGCCAGCCGGCAGCGGTGTGGCCAGCGCCGCCAGCGTGCGGGCATCGTCGGGCACACCCAACTGGTCCAGCATCGCCGCCATGGTGGTTGGCATGAAAGGCGTCAGCACTGTCGCGAAGACCCGCAGCGCATCGTGCAGGCCACGCAGAACCGCCAGCCCGCGCGCGGGATCCGTCTTCTTAAGCGCCCACGGCGCCTGTTCGGTGATGTGGACGTTGGCCGCGCGGATGGCGGCGAAGATATGTTCCAGGGCGATATGGAATTGCTGCACATCCAGCGCTTGCGCGACCTTCGCTGCCAGCCCGCTTACATGTTCGACCCACAGGCTGTCGGGCGGGACCTCCCCCGGCAGCATCGCATCCGAGTTGCGCTGCAGCAGGCTCAGTGTCCGGTTTGCGAGGTTGCCGAATGCATCCGCCAGTTCCGCGTTCAGCCGGAGCGTCAGCGAGCGCCGGGAAAAATCGCCATCCTGCCCAAAGGGAACCTCCCGCAACAGAAAATAGCGGACCGGGTCGAGGCCAAATTCCTCCACGAGCGCTACCGGGTCGATGACGTTGCCCAGCGACTTGGAGATCTTCTGCCCTTCATTCGTCCACCAACCATGCGCGAAGATGCGACGGGGTGGTGGCAGGTCCGCAGCCATCAGAAAGGCTGGCCAGTAAATGGCGTGGAAGCGGAGAATATCCTTGCCGACCATATGCAATTCCGCCGGCCATAAAGCCGTAGGATCATTTGGATAGCCGACAGCTGTAAGGTAATTCGTGAGCGCATCCAGCCAAACATACATCACATGGGAAGGATCATCCGGCACCTTAACGCCCCATGAAAAACTGGTGCGTGAGATGCTAAGGTCCTGCAGCCCAGCTTTGACGAAACTCAGCACTTCGTTACGTCGACCCAGCGGCAAGATAAAATCGGGGCGTGATTCGTATAAAGACAGCAGCTTATCGGCCCAGGCTGAAAGGCGGAAGAAATAGGAAGGTTCCTTCACCCATGCGACGGGCGCGCCGCTGGGTGCATATTTGACGCCGTCGCGCTCGGTGAGTTCATCCTCGGCATAGAAGGCCTCGTCCCGCACGGCGTACCAGCCCTCGTAATGGCCCAGGTAGATGTGGCCGTTGGCTTCCAGCCTGCGCCAAAGCGCCTGACAGGCGGCGTGGTGGCGCGGCTCAGTCGTGCGAATGAAAGCGTCATTCGAAAAGCCCATGGTCGTGGTGAGGTCGCGAAATGCCTGGCTGACCTCGTCGCAGAATTGCTGCGGCGGCAGGCCTGCGGCTGCGGCCGCGCGCTCCACTTTCTGGCCGTGCTCGTCGGTGCCGGTCAGGAAGAACACTTCTTCGCCGGCCAGGCGGTACCAGCGCGCCAGTACATCCACCGCCAGGGTGGTGTAAGCGTGGCCGATATGGGGCTTGTCGTTGACGTAATAGATCGGCGTGGTGAGGTAGCGGGGCATGCGCTGGATATGCCCCGCGGTGCAAGCCGGCGCTAGCCTGGCGCGCGCAGCCAGCCCAGCGCCACCAGCACCGCCTGCTTGCGCTCCAGGTTCAGCACCTCGGCGGTGCGGGCATGCGCACCGATACGCCCCCAGATCTCGCTCCATTCGCCCAGCGGCCGCGTGCCAAGCCAGGTCGGCGGGCGCCCGGTGGCGGCGGCGCGAACACCAGCGGCCAGCGCCGTGCGCAGGAGGGCGAAGAAAATGCCCATCGGCCCCGCCTCCCGGCCAGCCACCTGCTCCGCCACGGCCACGGCCCGGGCGCCGGCCACGCCGCCCAGCGCTTCCTCGGCCAAGCGGGCCATGGCCAACCCATCCCCCGCCGCCAGTTGCAATGCCCGGCCGGGCGAACCGCCAGCGATGCGCCGCAGGATATCCAGGTCAGCCTCGGGGATGCCGGGCAGCAGCGACGCCATGTCCGC